>DATMUM010000117.1:0-2984 GCA_035564175.1 Mobilitalea sp. | reverse complement strand
ACTGCAACGATAGGTGATAAAGTCACGGTAAACGCCAGCTGCGGTAATGCGGACCATATGTGGGTAGGCGTGTATGAGGTTAATCCTGATGGAACTGAAGGAAGTGAGGTATGGGAATACACTGGAAAAGGTTCGAATATCAGTGCAACTATCGATACACTGCAGTTACTTAAACCAGGGAAAAAATATGCTATACACGTGGATGCCAGGAACGTGCCGGGTACATCGGGAGGAGATGTTAAATCCGGGAAATGTTATTTAACGGTGTTGGATGTGCCCTATAATGCGAAAATAATAAGCAATACAATACCGACCACAATGGAGGCGGGTAAGACCTATCAAGTCAGTGTGACTGTACAAAATACCGGGGAAAATGCGTGGACTGCAGCAGATGGATATAAACTTGGAGGAGTGGGAGATAGTGATCCTTTTGCATTGGCAAGACAGACATTGGCAGCAGGAGAAACAATAGCTAAAGGCCAGACAAAAACCTTTACATTCAATATGATTGCACCCAAAACCGCGGGTACATATACGACAGACTGGAGAATGCTCAGAGAAGGGGTTACCTGGTTTGGAGATACTTTATCAGTACCTGTTACTGTAGTAGATGATCCACTTAGAAATGGTCTTATAGCATTTGGGTTGGATCCGGACAAAATATTTACCTTAAACGGTACGTCGTATACTTACTATCAGTTAATAAAAGAAAGACCCACTCTTCAAAGGAACAGTGGGAACTCAAATGACACTGATAAGAACAAGCTAAGTGTAAGTCTGTTGCTTGATATATTCGATGCAATGGGGCTTGATACAAAGATCGGTGATAATGACTGTTATTACGGTAATAGGGCAAGGGGCGCTCAACTTGCGTTGACTCAAATTGCCATACCTGATGTTCTTCCTATCGGAGATGCATATGGGATGGACTCGGCGACTTGGGCATACCTTGACAAAATTATCGAGGTATATGGTAATTCAGATGCAAAATCTGCATTCGTTACTGAATACACCAATGCGTACAAGGTTAAGTACGAAGAGTTTATAAAGAGTGAAATGGGTATCAGTGTGGATACAACAAAGACCGCGTCGAACAGCATCACCTGGAATGTGGATATACCCAACTATACAACGGATGCAGTAAAGCCTGTACTCGATGTGTATGACTCCAGTGGCAAGCTGATTAAGGAGCAATACGTTACAAGTGATGGTCCTGTGACCATTACAGGCCTAACGCCCGGTACTGGATATAAGGCAAGAATAACTTATGACAGCATATCGGAAGAAACGGAGGTAGTCGAGACCCTTCCCCTTGATCCGAGGATTCAAGAAATAAAACAGAACTTGTTTGCTTTGAATTCTAATACATTTAAGGATGTATTCAATGATTATGAAAATGCAGTAAAAATATTTTTGAATGATTATTTTGATGGAGAAGAACGGCTAAAGGATGCCTATGACAGAATACTAAATAATGATGAAAAATTGGATGCCTTATTAGGCTGGACCAGGGAAGCAATAAAACCGGATAGCTCAATTACTTATGGGCCTGGCATCTTATTACCTGGAGAAGTCTATCTACAGGATATAGTTAATCAAACGCCGGGTGCAAGTTTAATAGGAACTAATACTGTTGCATACTGTGATGTCCAATCTACATTCCAAGGTAGATTACTAAAAGGCAAATGGGTCGTTAATGAACAGGAGTTTTTAAACTGGAAAACTGAAGTACTTATGAGTGGTGTTGCAGCTAATGCCTTCGATCATCAAATTGTGGAGATTGATAAAGAACAAAATTATACTGAACGGAGCAATTGGAGATACGAAGTCGATATGAGGAAAAGGATAATATCAGATCAATCTTTGCAAGAAGCAAGAGATATTTTGATAGGTATATCATTCGATGTAATTACTGCAGGTGGCAGCACAGCAGCTGAAGTAATTAAAGAATTAGTAAAGTCTATTGCAATGAACGCACTAATTCTTTTGGGGCATGAAACGGAAGCGACACTTTTGGGTTTACCCAAAGAGCCGGGCGATATAGCTCCATGGACAATATCAACTATATTGGAATTTTTGGATATTGGTGGTATAATTAATGCAGATGAAGTAAAAAATTTATCGATTGCAATGGCAAAGCAGAGAGTGACGGAGACTTTAGTGCTTGGCTATCTTGCAGCAAGGCTTAAACGAGATATATTCGTGGAAAGGTTAACCTCATTAAGGGACTTCGCTCAAACGCAGTTAACACGCGAGGGTATAAATAATGAAAATAATATAAATTTAACAGAAGAGGAATTCCAAGTATTTAAAAAATACCTGGTTAAAAATTACGACTATGTTATACAAATGAATCAGGAAGATGTATGGAATGAGTTGACTACTAAATTATATAGAGATGTATTTACATTTATTGATGGATTGTTTGAATAAATAAAAAATCGTAGGAGAGGTTTTGCATGAAGAAAAATAAGGCTCTAATACTCATTTTGGTAATAACAGTCATAGCAGCAATAACAACGATAACTTCAATCTATGGAAGTACGATCCTAAGCAGCAATGAGAAAATTATCTTCAATAATAAAAAGTTTGAAGAAAGGGTCCGAGGTGTTTTATTAAAACCAACCGGCGATATTTATGCGAAGGAAGTAGAAAAAATCAATGTACTAGGACTGAACAGCTGCGGGCTAAACGATCTGAGTCAGTTGAAATGGTTTAAAGGACTTGAGAATTTGGATTTAAGAAGTAATCCTATAACGGATGTTTCGGTACTGCGAAATCTCAAAAATCTAAAAATGCTGGATATTGAAAGTACAAATGTATCCGATATCAGTGGGTTAAGGTATTTGCAAAACCTGACCTACTTATCATTAAAAGATACAAATGTAACTGATTTGTCACCGTTATCCAAACTAAAACACCTCGACACTTTGTTTATAGGCTCTTTGGATAAACCTGTAAACGACATCTCAGCAATTAACTCA
>DATMUM010000116.1:0-5282 GCA_035564175.1 Mobilitalea sp. | reverse complement strand
GATGATATCAAAGGATGCATCACCGAGGATGGTCCAACCGCATTTTTCCTTATTATTAGCCATTTTGCCATATTCAAAGGAACGGTTCTTGATCTTCTCGGCATATAAACCGCCATCAACAGCATAATTAATATCCTCAAGGAACAAGCCATATAACATATCACTGATATCATAGCTGTCGGAACCGTTGACAACCAGGGAATAATCATAATCCCCGGCAGATACTGCGGTTGTACCAGCAGCCGGTGTTACATCCGAAATACCGGCTGCTGGTGTTACTTCCGAAGTACCTGCAGTATCCTCGGATGAGGCATTTTCTGAAGCTTTTTCTTTACCCTTGCAGGCAGAAGCATACATCATAAGCCCGATTAAGATCAAACTGAGCATAAGAATACGATTTCTTCTTTTCATAATATCCTCCTTAGAAATAGTTAATTACAATATTTAATATTTTATAATAAAGTGAAATAAATTGCAACGGATATATTGACTTTTTCCAAAACACTCATGTATAATGAGGCATGAAATGATGAAAATATATATTATATAAATAAATTGATGTATAGGGGGAATACAAATAAATGTCAGATAAATCAAGGGGTTACACAAAAATAGACATCGTAAGGGAAATTATCTGGAATGTCATTTTAACTGTGGTATTCTTCGTGTATTGGGTACTGATGCTGTTGGCGATTACCTTTGTATTTAATTCAATTATTGAGTTAAGCTTTCGGGCGATTATACTGATTTCCATATTCTTGACAATAAGTACGCAGCTTTATCGGGGAATAAATGCCTTGATTAAATATACCAGAAAGTAAGTTGGTGTAAAAAACTAGTCCAAAATGATTTGATATTCTGGTGAATGTATTAGTTCATAATTTACTTAAACAATAAAACAGTATTCTTGGGGGACTGTTGAATGATTATATAATTATGGGAGGGACTGTAGTATGAATAAAGCGACAGCTTTTATGGTACTTTGCCTTGCAACGCTGATGCTGGTTTCCTGTAGTAAGAAGAGTGAAGAAACTGGTAATAATCCAAAGGAAACCGGAATTCCAACTAAAACAGCATCAGAAGCAGCAATATCAGAAGCACCGGCAGTATCAATAACACCAGCGGATAGTAAAGAAATGACGAAAGAAGAGGAAGACGATTTGTTTAACCAGATAATATCAAGCATACCATTAAAAGCAAAAGTACCGGTAACCTATAAGTTTTCCAATGTATCCGTACATGATCCATCCATTGTAGAAGCGAATGGTACCTATTACATATTCGGATCCCATCTGGCAGTAGCCAAGACGACGGATCTGATGAACTGGACTCTGGTTGACTCGGGAGTTAAGAAAAATAATAAGGTAATTCCCGATGCGATGAATGAAATGTCCGATGCATTTACCTGGGCGCAGACCAATACCTTCTGGGCACCGGATGTCATTCAGCTTGAGGATGGTAAATATTATTATTACTACTGTAACTGTGAAGGCAGTAAACCGTTGGCTGCACTCGGTGTGGCAGTTTCCGATAATATTGAAGGTCCTTATAAGGATATTGGAGTTATTCTGAAATCCGGTCAGAATGCGAATACACCGGATGAAAATGGTGATGTATATGATGCAACCATAGAGCCAAATGTTGTAGACCCCTGTGTTTTCTATGATAAGGAAGGTAAGCTCTGGATGATGTACGGCTCCTACAGCGGAGGTATCTACATTCTAGAACTGGATAAGAAGACAGGAATGCCGCTGGAAAAAGGCTATGGCAAGAAGCTTCTTGGCAAAAACCATTTAAGAATAGAAGGCTCATTTATTCAATACAGCGAAGAAACAGGATATTACTACATGTTCTTATCCTTCGGCGGATTAGCAGCGAACGGCGGATATCATATCCGGGTGGCACGTTCCGAAAATCCGGATGGACCTTATTACGATGCGCAGGGCAATGATATGATCAATTGCAAAGGTGCTGACGGTTCCTTCTTTGATGATAATGCAGCCGATGATTATGGTACGAAGCTGATGGGAAACTTCCATTGGAACACCATTGATGGGGAAGACTTCAGTCTTGCATCAGGATATGTTTCTCCGGGTCATAACTCAACACTTTATGATGAGAATTCGGGAAAGTATTTCCTGATATTCCACACAAGATTTGAAGGCAGAGGAGAAAACCATGAGGTTAGGGTTCATCAGATGTTTTTAAATGAGAATGGCTGGTTTGTAGTAGCTCCATATCGTTATGTGGGAGAAACCATCGGAACATATACAGAGGGTGAGATAGCGGGTGCATATAAAGTAATCAATCACCAGCTTGATATTTCAGCGAAGGTAAAGAAATCCGAAAATGTGATATTAAGAGAGGATCATACCGTGGTGGGAGACTGGCACGGAACCTGGGAACTGAAGGGTGACAATTCCTGCATACTTACGGTGGATGGAGTGGAATATAAAGGTGTATTCCTGAAGCAATGGGATGAGGTCAATTTAAAAAATGTAATGACATTTACAGTGCAATCCTTAGAAGGCAAATCCATCTGGGGAAGCGGATATGAGGCACTTGAATAGCAATATACCGGTGAACCACAATTATCTATACATAAAAAACAGGAGTAGACGAACTTAATCGTTTACTCCTGTTTAGCCGTAAAGGAAAACACCCTATACATAAAAACTTCGCTAAGGATGCATACATGTGCGATTGGAAGCTGTCGTAAACGTCAGCGTTCGGCATTAGAATTTACTTAGGTAACTCATTGTAATAATTGCGTTTTACACAAAAATGAGTTATAATAATAAAGATAATTGTGCAAAATACACAATTTTCCACTTTGTTAAAAGTAACACATCTTATGAATTAATAATTGTTATCTCTCACATTATCACGATAAAAGGTCTTTACACGAATTGCCTGATTGTGATCACCAAAGTCTTCGCCGAAGAGAGTTAAACCGCCGCAGTTAGCTGTATCCTTGGGAACCTCCAGGCGGAATGTAATTGTGCTGGAATAATCGATATCCAGATCCTCAATGGTTGTCTTGGAAATCTGGTTGCTTCCATCAATGAATGTTCCATCGGAATTAATGATCAAAGTCTTTAATAAACCATATTGATTCAGACGCTCCGGCCACCATAAAGGATTTAAGAAGCCCTTTCTGGAACCATAGTCACCCGGACTCACCCAGAGACCTAAAGGTTTATCATTGATTGAAAAATAAATATCGGAAGGATAATCCTCATTGTATTCCGGACATTCGGAGCAGATCTCAAAGGAAATCTGTAACTCGCTTAAGGATTGGCCGGCCAGCAGGTGGTTTGGCATATTATATTCGATGAACCCGCTTGCAAACCATAGAATACCGGCATCAAAGCGCTCAGGGAACATGAAGTATCTTCTGTCATCCAATTCTCCGATAATTTTCTTAACAGTAGCAAGACCACAGGTAGGATTAACTGCAAAGTTATTGAAGTAACCGATACGGATATCGTCCTGATAAAAGTTTCTTGTTTCCTTAATCGGAGCAAAGTCAATCATTAATCGGTCGTGTCTGGGACGAATAATCTTCATTGTCCCGCGTTTTCCGGCAGTAGTACGGATCTTGACTAATCCTGCCTTCTCTAATTTGCTGACATGCATTGAAATCGCACTGTTTGTGAGCTTAAGGGCTTCGGCCAGGTCGTTCATGCTCAGCTGATCGTCTTCATAGATCATCTCCATGATCTTTAGACGCATCGGTGTACTAAGTGCTTTTAGAACCTCTTCTGCGTCCTGTATTGATTTAAAATATAACATATAGATTACCATGCCTTTCTTCAAAACCTGCAAACTTTGGGCCGCAGGCACAAATCTGCAAAGTGAATTATAAACAATTCACTTTATGAAAAACCCCTTAATTCGTATTTACATACAAATACTAACAATTATTATAAGTTTTTTCTTTATTAAAGTCAATAATTTATTAATAAAGTGAAAGTATAATATTCCAATGAAATTTATACAAAATCACTTGACGTTTTGTCAGATTCGTAGTAAATTATAAGTAAAGTTAATTGAAACATTGAATAATTCATTCAAAACTTAAATAAATCTAAGATAAAGGCAGGTCAAACATGGTTAAGTTATATGTAAATCCAAATAAAAAATTGGGCCAAATTAATAAAGAGATCTACGGACACTTTTCCGAGCATCTTGGCAGATGTATTTATGAGGGCTTATATGTTGGAGAGAATTCCGATATTCCTAATACCAACGGTATTAGAAATGACGTAGTGGCAGCATTGAAGGAAATGAAAATTCCTGTACTTCGCTGGCCGGGCGGTTGCTTTGCCGATGAGTATCACTGGAAAGACGGAATTGGACCGAAGGAAACCCGCAAGAGAATGGTTAATACCCATTGGGGCGGAGTGGTAGAGGATAACAGCTTTGGTACCCATGAATTCATGGAGCTCTGCCGTCAGCTTGAATGTAAGGTATACATAAATGGTAATATGGGAAGCGGAACAGTACAGGAGATGTCGGAATGGGTTGAGTACCTTACCTTTGACGGAGTATCCCCGATGGCTGAGCTTCGAGCTAAGAACGGACATCCCGAACCCTGGAAGGTTGATTTCTTTGCTGTGGGTAATGAGAACTGGGGCTGCGGCGGTAACATGCTTCCGGAGCAATACGGTATGGAATACCGCAGATATCAGACCTTTGTCAGAAATTATAATCATAATGCTCCTATTTATAAGATTGCCTGCGGTGCTAACGTAGATGATTATGAATGGACTAAAGGAGTATTAGAGTCCACCCACAAGCATGCACCTCATTTCTTCCACGGCTTTATGAATGGTTTATCCCTTCATTATTATACACATCCGGAAGGGTGGGAGATTAAGGGAAGTGCAACAGACTTTGATGAGAAGGTTTGGTATAAGACCTTAAACAAGACCTTATTCATGGAAACCTTAATCAATCGTCACGGAGCGATCATGGATCAGTATGATCCGGAGAAGTTCATCGGCATGATCGTGGATGAGTGGGGAACCTGGTTCACCTGTGAGCCTGGAACCAATCCCGGCTTCCTGTATCAGCAGAATACCATGAGAGATGCATTGGTAGCAGGTATCAACCTGAACATCTTCAATAAGCACTGCGATCGCGTGAAGATGGCTAATATCGCTCAGCTGGTTAATGTATTACAGTCCGTAATATTAACTGAAGGTGAGAAGATGATACTTACTCCTACCTACCATGTCTTTAAGATGTATAAAGAGCATCAGGATGCACAGCTTCTT
>DATMUM010000115.1:0-6766 GCA_035564175.1 Mobilitalea sp. | reverse complement strand
CTGCGCAAGTAAAACGTCAGTCTGTTTCCCCATTGCGGATAAAACCACAACTACTTCGTTACCTTTTTTATAGTCTTCGATACATCTTCTGGCAACATTAAATATTCTCTCTTTGTCGGCAACGGATGTGCCACCGAATTTCTTTACTATTAACATAGCTGCCTCCTACTTACTCAGTTTTTTACTCACAGCCTCATTCTCTGTGAATGTATTTCAACTTAACTTCTTAAGTAAACGTTAAGCTGTATATCGTTATCTTGCGAATAATTTACTTATAACAGTATACCCTTCCTTTACCACATTGCCACTTGTTTTTGCCTCAGATTCGTTATAAAGCCAATTATTTTTTCGTTCTGCTGTACTGTCATAAAGCAGATACGGAACCGGATCACTGGTGTGGGTTCTGCAGCGTATCGGAGTCGGGTGGTCCGGCATGACAAGCATGCGATAATCAGCATTCGCTTTCTTCATCTCATCCATAACAACCTTGATAACCCTCTGATCCAGGAATTCAATCGACTTAACCTTATTCGGGATACTTCCCTGATGGCCCATCTCATCCGGAGCTTCCACGTGGATGTAAACAAAATCATAATCTTCTTCAAGAAGAACCTTAACTGATGCCATTGCCTTCCCTTCATAATTGGTATGTAGGGTTCCGTTCGCACCTGGAACCTCGATTACCTTCATTCCGGCTCCGACTGCAATTCCTTTTAATAAATCAACAGCAGAAATCATTGCTCCCTTCTTATGATTCTTTTCCTCAAATGAGGTAAGTGCCGGTCTGGTACCTGCTCCCCAGAACCATATGGAATTCGCTTTATTTAATCCCTTTGCTTTACGTTCCAAGTTAATCGGGTGGTTGTTCAGTATATCATAACTCTTTTTCATCATTTCCCTAAGGGCATCTTCCTTAGGTAAGTATTCACCAATCACTCTGCCAAGGATATCATGCGGCTGAGCCAAGTCAACTACTTCACCCTTATCCCATATGGTAAGATGACGGTAGCTGGTTCCTACATAAAATTTATAGATATCATTCTCCAGTTCCTTACGGACTGCTTCGATTAATACCGCAGCATCCTCCGTTGTTATCTCACCTGAGCTATGATCAAGGATAGTCTTTTCTTCATATGGTTTATCATCGTCCGAAAGGGTTACGACGTTACAGCGGAGTGAAATATCCGTCTTCTTCATATCCACGCCGATGCTGAGTGCTTCGAGTGGGGAACGTCCGGAATAATAAATCTTCGGATTGTAGCCAAGAACCGCAAGATTAGCGGTATCACTTCCAGGCTTCATTCCTTCCGGTATCGTATATGCAAGTCCTATTTCCGATTTTGCTGCAAGCATATCCAATTGCGGAGTATGAGCAGCCATCAGTGGTGTCTTATGATCCAGCTCGGCTATCGGTTCATCAGCCATACCGTCTCCTAGAACAACAATGTATTTCATAGTTTCAAGTCCTTTCTATAGTAAAGCCTTCTACCTAAAATCTCACTCTGATTACATTTAGAATTTCAGGACAGGCAGCCTCTTTCTCTTTTAATTCCTGTTCGGTAAACATCGGAGTGATAAACGCATACTCTCCGGATACATTCTCCGCTGTGATTTCTTCTACATCGCCAAATAACTCTTTGACTTTATCCTGAATGCTTTCCTTCTCACCTTTCACACGGATGAAGAATTTATGAGTTACCTTATTAATGTCCGTGAGTACCAGTTTCTTACTGCTCCAGATGGTCCAGATATTCTTGCCTAGATGTTTCGCTGCATCTACGATATCAGCAACAACCGCACTGGCTGTCGGAAGCTTTCCTGCCCCGCTGCCATAAAACATAACATCACCGATGACATTGCCTCTGACGAAGATTCCGTTGAATACATCGTTAACACTGTATAACGGATGGTTCGCTTTAATTAAAACCGGTGAAACCATTGCATATACTTTATCGTTGTTTTCACGGATACTTGAAGCAAACAGCTTAACTCTGGCTCCTATGGATTTGGCATATTTGATATCGGTGTCAGTTATCTTGCTGATTCCCTCTGTGTAAATGTCTTCGAAATCCACCTGCATTCCAAAGGCTAAGGATGACAGAATAGCTATTTTACGGCATGCATCAAAGCCTTCAATATCGGCTGCCGGATTACGCTCCGCATAGCCCATGCTTTGCGCATCCTTAAGCGCAGTATCAAAATCCAATCCGTCTTCGCTCATTTTAGTTAATATATAGTTGGTTGTACCATTTAATATACCGGTAATTTCTACAATTTCATCAGCAGTCAAGGATTGGTTAAGTGGTCGGATAATGGGAATACCGCCGCCGACACTCGCTTCGAACAGGAAATTTAAATTTCTTTCCTTCGCTATGTCAAGAAGCTCCGCACCGTGTTTTGCTACCAGTTCTTTATTGGAGGTAATGACACTTTTTCCACCTAAGAGTGCCGCCTTTACGAAGGTGTGGGCAGGCTCGACGCCACCCATAACCTCGACAACAATCTTAACCTCAGGATCATTCAATATGTTATCGATATTGTGCACAATCTTTTCCTGGATTGGATCATTCGGGAAGTCTCTTAAGTCTAAAACGTATTTTATATTAATCCGATCTCCGGCTCTTTTCTTAATGCTTTCACCATTGGTGTTCAATACTTCGACAACACCGGAACCAATGGTGCCGTATCCTAAGACTGCTATATTTATCATTACTGATCCTCCATTCCTTGCTGTAACAATTTCATTCCTATCAATTATGCTTGCCGTTATTGTTATGTCAATTATTCTTTGTTAAATGCTTATTCTCTAGATACAATCTTTACATAATGGATTCCATCCATCGCTTCAATGGCTTCGAACAGTATAGAAGTACTGTCCGTCTGAGGCAATATTTCAATGCTTAAGCTTAATAAAGCAATACCGTTTACCGGAATGCTCTGATTAATTGTAAGAATATTCGCTCCACTCTTTGCAACCTGATTAAGTACCTGAGAAAGTAACCCCGGTTTGTCATCCATCTGAAGTATGAATGTGATGGTCTTTCCACGGGTATTTTCATAAAATGGGAAGATATCGTCGCGGTATTTGTAAAAGGAACTTCTACTAATTTCAACTGCATCCGTTGCTTCCTGAACCGTCATAACACGTTCGGAATCAAGCAGCCTTTTTGCTTCGACAACCTTAAGAAGTACTTCGGGTACCGCCTTTTTTTTAACAATAAAATATTGATCTTCCTTCAAAATAATGCACCTCCTGTAGATGATTGCGGGCATTTATAAATATTTTGTTATCATATTGTATGTAATGCGAATACAACTGTCTTTCTAAGAAAGATATACTAACACATATTTATTCATAATGCAACCATTAATTTCACCGAACAAACATAAAAAATGCTGATTTGTCACTTATGCTTGAAACCGGTAAAATAATATTCATATTTCTGTATAAAAATTAATAATGAGTTATAAAGTTACAATTAACCGAATGTATTAACTAAAACTTTATTCTATGAGAGACTTACATAAGTTTTATGAGTATCCGTCTTTTTTTACCTGACTTCACTTTCAAATACCTTTATAAGCGCCTAAGCAGAAAGTCATCTTTGTTATGCACCAGATATGGAGCTTATAACTTAAAAAGGCACCGGATTAGCTTCTAATCCGGTGTCCTGATTATGCATTATAATATTCTCATTCAAACCTTATCTTATAATATCTTTGATAGGAATTCTTTAAGTCTTGGATGAGTCGGATGATCAAAAAAATCATCCGGATTATTCTGCTCCACGATCTTACCTTCGTCCATGAACAGCACCCGATTCGCTACCTTCTTAGCGAAACGCATCTCATGGGTAACAACAACCATGGTCATGCCTTCTTCCGCCAACTGCACCATAAGGTCAAGAACTTCGCCGACCATCTCGGGATCAAGTGCAGAGGTAGGTTCATCAAACAGCATTACATCCGGATTCATCGCCAACGCACGAATGATGGCGATACGCTGTTTCTGACCGCCGGATAACTGATTCGGATATGCTTTCGCTTTCTCCGTCAGACCGATACGCTTCAATAACTCAAGTGCTTTCTGCTCAGCTTCTTTTTTATTCATGATGCCCAGCTGTACCGGGGCTAAGGTAATATTCTGCATAACGGAGAGATGGGGAAACAGGTTGAACTGCTGGAACACCATACCCATTTTACGACGGATCATATTGATATCCGTACTGCTATCCGTTATTTTACTATTCTCAAACCAGATCTCGCCTTCCGTAGGTACTTCAAGTAAATTGAGGCAGCGCAAAAAGGTCGATTTACCGGAACCGGAGGGTCCGATGACTACTACCTTTTCACCTTTCTGAATCGTTTCATCAATTCCGTTTAGTACCATGTGGCTGCCAAAGGCTTTTTTTAAATTTTTAGTGGTGATCACCTCTTGCCAACCTCCTTTCGAAAACGGATAATAATTTTGTTAGACCCATTACCAGGATTAGATAGCATACAGCAGCAATGATAAGCGGCGGTAATATAACCCAGGTCCTGGACCCTACGTACTGAGCAGCCATTAATAAATCAGTTACTGCTATTACACCGGCAACAGATGTCTCTTTGATCAATGTAATAAATTCATTACCCAATGCAGGAAGAATATTTTTAATTGCCTGCGGCAGAATAATTAATCTCATCGTCTTAATATAGTTTAATCCGAGGGAACGTCCTGCTTCCATCTGCCCACGGTCAATCGATTCAATTCCGGCACGAATGATTTCCGCTACATAAGCACCGGAGTTAATACCAAAGCATACGGCACCTACGATTAATTCATTCGTATTTCTTGAAGTAAAAATCAGATTATATATAATCAAAAGCTGTACCATAAGAGGCGTTCCACGTATAATATTAATATATACGTTACAGATTCTCGTAAGCCATCTCATACGATAATTCGCGGCTGTAACCTTGATAATAGCTACAATAATACCAATTGCAATACCTAGCAGGATTGCCATAAATGAAATCACTATTGTTACCCTAATACCGTCAAGATACGCAAGATATCTATGATCCGGTATTAATGCATCATAATATTGTTGATAAATCCCTTGAAACCAAGAGCCGATATTTCCCAACTTATTTCCTCCTGTTTAACATAAATCTATACAATAGAGCCATTTTGATATTCTTAATAGTAAGAATACCCGTTATTGTAATGAAAAATTCTTGCAACTATATGCGTACTCCTTACCATATGTAATCATAAAGATAGAGGCTGTCAACAAGTAAATAACAGCCTCCTAACTCTATTGATTACTGGATATCATATGATATTATTTCTTTGTATGATTTGCAGTAAATTCCTCGATCTTTCCATCATCTTTTAACTGCTGTATAACCTTATTAATTTGATCTAATAATTCTTTATTTCCTTTTTTCACTGCAATCGCGTATTTATCCTGGAACAGAGGGTCTCCGGCAAGGATTGTTAATGTAGGATTCGCTGCTACCAGCTCCTGAGCAGGATATTGATCCATTACGATACAGTCAATCTTGCTGTTCTTTAAATCCTCTGATGCCTGAGCGAATTTGGTATAACGTCTTACTTCCTTGGACTTGATATTAGCATCTACATAGAAATCTGCGATGTTACCCTGCTGAACACCGATGATCTTGCCATCCATATCATTAATGGATGAAACCATAGGCTTGTCTTTATTTACAACAACCACTTCAGTGGAATTAACATAATCAGTAGAGAAATCCATAACCTTTTCACGTTCCGGATCTACGGATACACCAGCTGCAACGAAATCAACTGTACCATTTTGTACCGCCATCAAAGCACCATCGAAATCCATGTTCTTAATTTCCAATTTCTTACCCATGGAATCTGCGATTGCCTGAGCGATATCCATATCGATACCGACTACCTTATCACCCTCCATGTATTCGTAAGGAGCAAAGCCTGCTTCCGTACCTACAATAAGTGTATCACTTCCGCTGCTTTTGTCTGAACTACTTCCATCCTTGGTACCACATGCGGATAATATTCCCGCGAACATTGTGGTAATTACTAATAAACTCAATAACTTTTTCATAACTTATTCCTCCAATTCTTTCTACCATTCTGAAGGAGGAGAAATCCTCCCTTCATTACAATTTGTTCAATACCTTTATTAAGAATACCGATAAATCCGGTAATCTTTTTATGAAAGATCTTTCTATTATTTTATTCAAGGCTTGCCACTCTTAATCTAAAATATAGAAATAACCTTCAAATTCTTAAATCGTAAGAAACACGCTAGGCGAGTTCCTCCGTGCCTGCAAGCAGGCATATTCGCAGTGCGCGATTGTAATTTTGCAAGCGAGCTTGCAAATGCTCATTTTATTCCGCGTTACATTTCGTAGCTGCTTTGCCAGTAAAATGCTTTTGATTCATAATCAATTTTTATACACTCAAAATGTAATAATATACTTTATAAATCTATAAAAAGCTGATTTCCGGCATTTTTTATGGGAGGATTGCTCCTCCCGTCATTGAGAATGTATATTGTTACATAACAAAGTTACTTTTTAATAATGGCTTTTATCTTACTCTGTTCTTCTTCCGATAATAAACCATCATGATTTAACAGGATAACCAGATGTCCATTGATATTTGTTACTGATTTCATGTACGAAGTATCCTTACTCTTTACGATGGAAGGTACTTCACTCTGCTGTCCAGGTTCCATTTGAACGATTCCCTGCATCTTATCTACTTCGTATG
>DATMUM010000114.1:0-5267 GCA_035564175.1 Mobilitalea sp. | reverse complement strand
AAGAGGAGTTGATATTAACCGTAATTTCCCCAGCAAGTTATGGAGGCCAAAGTATAAAGGCGACTATCCGGCGAGTGAAAATGAGACGAAAGCGCTGATCTATGTATTCCATTCCTATAAATCGAAAGGCTTTCTTGACTTCCATTCCAGAGGCAAGCAGATTTATTACTACCGCAGCCAAATGTCAGATTACTATAATGAGAAGCAATTAAGAATAGCCGTCCGTCTGTCGGAAATTACGAATTATACCTTGGTTCCGCCGGAGGAAGAAATTGATCCAGGAGATACCGGTGGTAATACGGTACATTATTTCGCAGAACATTTTAACAAGCCGGCGTTGACGCTTGAAACAGTAGACGAAGATGCCGAATTACCGTTAGATGAACGGTACCGGTTTCCAACGTTTGATGAAATCAAGCTTGTCGTATCAGAGTTCGGGAGTTTGATTATATAGAAGAATACTGGTATATGACATAGAGATTAAGTAAATCTGATATTTATAACTAGGAGTTTGAGAATTATATAAAATAACAGAAAACCGGTGTTAATGAATTAATAACACCGGTTTTATATGTATATTATTGATCTATTTTATCTGCTAAAATGGATGGAATTAAATATTTAAATTCTTCGATGTATTATATTATTCAAACTAATTATATCGTTACATATGATGCTTTGTAACTAAACTCGTGCATTCTGACGTATCGTTAAGATGATTTATCACAAACCTGTTTATAAAAATTCCCCTTGATACTGTTTTATGTATATTATATACTACAATATAGTTGTTTTTTTAAACAGATGATAGGAGATTGATATGTATAACGAATTTGATTTTGATAATATAGATATTACGAAGGAAGCTCCGGTAGCAGAACCGGACAGGCAGCTTTACTATATCGCTAAGCTACGTGAGTATGTTGAAAGGAAGACAGAAGAGCTGGGCAGACCGTTAACTTATTCCATAACCACGTTTGGATGCCAGATGAATGCGCGTGATTCCGAGAAAATATCCGGAATTTTAAAGCAGATCGGTTATGTTGAGACGGATACGGAGGATGCAGACTTCGTTCTTTATAATACCTGTACCGTAAGAGAAAATGCCAATAACCGTGTTTACGGAAGATTGGGTTACCTTGGTAAGCTTAAGAAAAGTCATCCGGGTATGATCATTTCTCTATGCGGCTGTATGATGCAGGAACCGACTGTCGTTGAGAAGATTAAGACAAGTTACCGCTTCGTTGATATCATCTTCGGAACCCACAATATCTTCAAGCTTTCCGAGCTGCTGCAGACACGTCTGGATTCCAATCGTATGGTTCTTGACATATGGAAGAACACGGATGTCATCGTCGAAAATCTTCCAAATGATCGTAAATACAGCTTTAAAGCAGGAGTCAATATTATGTTTGGCTGCAACAATTTCTGCAGCTACTGTATCGTACCATATGTAAGAGGCAGGGAGAGAAGCCGCAATCCTCAGGATATCATAGATGAGATTAAAGCACTTGCCGCAGATGGCGTGGTTGAGATCATGCTTCTCGGACAAAATGTGAATTCCTACGGCAAGAATTTAGAGCAGCCGGTTACCTTTGCACAGCTCTTACAGGAGATAGAAAAAATTGATGGAATTGAAAGAATCCGCTTCATGACCTCACATCCGAAGGATTTATCGGACGAACTGATTGAAGTAATGAAGAATAGTAAGAAGATCTGCAAGCACCTTCACCTTCCGATACAATCAGGAAGTACCAGACTGCTTCAGATTATGAATCGTAAATATACCAAGGAAAGCTATCTTGCATTAGTTAACCGCATCCGTACTGCGGTTCCGGATATCTCCTTAACAACGGATATTATCGTTGGTTTCCCAGGCGAGACTGAGGAAGATTTTCAGGAGACAATGGATGTTGTGAAAAGAGTAGGATATGACAGTGCGTTTACTTTTATCTATTCAAAGCGTACCGGTACACCAGCTGCCACGATGGAGAATCAGGTGGAGGAAGCGGTAGCGATGGAGCGCTTTGACAGCCTTTTAAAGGAAGTCCAGGCAAGTTCGGCACAGGCAGCCGGAAAGGATGAGCATACCGTACAGAAGGTCTTGGTAGAAGAAGTAAATTCACAAGATAACAGCCTCTTAACCGGAAGGTTAAGCAATAACCTGCTAGTACATTTTCCGGCAGATGAAAGCTTGATCGGTAAAATCGTAGAGGTATATCTAAAGGAAAGCAAAGGCTTTTACTATATGGGTGAGCTGGTAAATCAATAGTTTCTAAAAGCAATCACTGAATATATCCGTGATTGTTTTATAAAAAAATCGTTTTCAGTTATGATTTTAGTTGGGACAAAAATGTTAGCAGCCGTTCGTGAAGAAAACTTAGATAAAGGAAGTAGATAATATGTAAGTTAGGTATGTTAGGTGTATGCTGCAAGAATTTAAAAATAAAATTATGAATATTTAGTCATTTTATACCGGAAGTAATAGGTTTAAGGCGTAAATATACGATTATTTGGTAGAGTAATTAGAAAATTATTCTATATATAGATACTAATTTTTGTCAAAATAGATAAATTATTCGTTCGTACACTTGACATATTAGTAAAAACAGTATAATATTTATGTGTTGTATTGTTTTTGTACAATGAAAATTTAATAAGGAGGTGCTCCTGTGTCTGAGGCTTTAAAAATAGTGATTGCTATTGTTATAACCTTGGTGATTGTAGCTATTCTTACCTGGAAAATTGCTACTGCCTACCGTATCAAAGTCTATGAAGCAAAGATTGGCAGTGCAGAAGAAAAGGCAAGAGAAATCATAGATGAAGCTTTAAAAACAGCTGAAACTAAGAAGCGCGAGGCCTTACTCGAAGCGAAAGAAGAATCTTTGAAGGCAAAGAACGAATTCGAACGAGAATCTAAGGAACGAAGAGCAGAGTTACAACGCTATGAGAAGCGGGTTTTAACAAAGGAAGAAACTTTGGATAGAAAAACCGAAGCACTGGAAAAAAAGGAAGCAAGACTTTCCGGAAAAGAAGCAGAGCTTGACAAAATCAAGCAGGAAGTGGAAGAATTCCACGAGAAACAACTGCATGAACTCGAGAAGATTTCCGGTTTAACCTCCGAACAAGCTAAGGAATATCTATTAAAGACTGTTGAAGAAGAAGTAAAACATGAAACTGCTGTGCTTGTAAAAGAAATGGAAAGCAGAGCAAAAGAAGAAGCGGATAAGAAAGCAAAGGATTATGTAGTTACAGCAATTCAAAGATGTGCTGCAGATCATGTTGCTGAGACAACAATCTCTGTTGTCCAGCTTCCTAACGATGAAATGAAGGGTAGAATCATTGGTAGAGAGGGACGTAACATTAGAACTTTGGAAACAATGACGGGGGTTGATTTGATTATCGATGATACACCTGAGGCTGTCATTTTATCAGCCTTTGATCCGATCAGAAGAGAAGTGGCTAGAATTGCCCTTGAAAAACTGATTGTTGATGGTAGAATTCATCCTGCCAGAATCGAAGAAATGGTAGAGAAGGCTCAAAAAGAAGTAGAAGTTATGATTAGGGAAGCGGGAGAAGCTGCAACATTAGAAGTCGGAGTTCATGGAATCCATCCTGAACTTATAAAGCTTCTCGGCAAGATGAAATTTAGGACAAGTTATGGACAGAATGCATTAAAGCATTCAATTGAGGTGGCTATTTTATCCGGCCTTCTAGCCGGAGAAATCGGTGTTGATGTTAGACTTGCAAAACGCGCCGGATTACTTCATGACATCGGAAAATCGGTAGATCATGAAATGGAGGGTACCCATGTACAGATTGGTGTTGATCTTTGTAGGAAATATAAAGAGTCTCCGATCGTTATCAATGCAGTAGAAGCGCATCACGGTGATGTAGAATTCCAATCATTGATTGCATGTATTGTTCAGGCAGCTGATACGATTTCAGCAGCAAGACCAGGTGCTAGACGCGAAACCTTGGAGACATATACCAACAGGTTAAAACAGCTTGAAGATATTACCAACGGCTTTAAAGGGGTAGATAAGTCATTTGCAATTCAAGCGGGCAGGGAAGTTAGAGTTATGGTAGTACCTGAACAGATCAGCGATGCAGATATGGTATTGCTTGCACGTGATTTATCTAAGAAGATCGAAAGCGAACTAGAATATCCAGGGCAGATTAAGGTAAATGTAATTAGAGAATCCAGAGTTACCGATTATGCTAAATAATGTAAAATGAAAATAAAAAATAGCTGACAAACTATATACGAATATATGGTTATCAGCTATTTTTTTGTATTAACGAGTAAAGCAGTTTTCTCCTTTATCTCGTTTGTGATGCGTATCTCGCGGTAAGGTATGCGAATGCTTCACAACGATAGCTTTCAGAAGCGGATATTTTTGTGTTAAATGCGCAAAAATTCTTTGACAGGCGGACAATTGACAGCCTCACGAAAATTTTTTGCTCATTTTTATTGCATATTTGAAAGTTATATATTACAATGTAAAAGAAACTCAAAATGGGATAAAAAATGAAACGAAATAAGGACGGTGTAAACAATGGCATTAACATTATCGAAAAAAGCACAAGCAGTAAAACCCTCTTCGACGCTGTCAATTACAGCGAAAGCGAAGGAACTAAAAGGAAAGGGTATTGATGTAGTTGGATTTGGAGCAGGAGAGCCTGATTTTAATACTCCTGATAATATCTGTGAAGCTGCAATCAAAGCAATCCATAATGGATTTACAAAATATACACCTGCTGAAGGTACTCTGGAACTTAGAAAAGCAGTATGCGAAAAGTTTTCAAAATTTAACAAGTTAAAATATGAGCCAAATCAAGTTGTTATCAGTAACGGAGGAAAACATTCCTTAACAAATATTTTCACAGCCATAATAAATCCGGGTGATGAAGTTATCATACCTGCTCCGTACTGGTTAAGCTATCCGGAAATCGTAAAGCTTGCCGATGGTGTTCCGGTATTTATCCGCGCCGAAAAGGAGCAGAGCTATAAAGTAACAGCTGCACAGATTGATGCCGCATGTACAGAGAAAACGAAAGCCTTAATAATCAATTCACCAAGTAATCCTTCCGGTATGATTTATACGAAAGAAGAACTGGAAGCGATCGCGGAAGTAGCGGTAAGAAGAGATATCTATGTCGTTTCCGATGAGATGTATGAGAACCTGATTTATGGTGATGATCAAGCAGTCAGCATTGCTTCCTTAAATGATGAGATCTATAAGCGTACCATTACCTGCAGTGGC
>DATMUM010000113.1:0-2973 GCA_035564175.1 Mobilitalea sp. | reverse complement strand
ATTAGTTTTAATTTCGAGTTCATGATGCTTTATTTTTCGAAACTTAAATTCTATGTATTTTGTAACAGCCCCATGTTTTATTCTGTTCTGACCGTAGACGATCGGATACTTTATATAAATATATATAAAAATATAGATAATATAAAATCGAGAAATAATTGTTGACTTATCAACTATCTGACTATAAAATGTTGTATTGTACTAACGGAAAGGAGAAATACATGAATGGTGAACGAAAGAACCTCATAAAGCTAACCAACTGTATTTACCGCGGTACTCAGGCTTATTTGAATGAAGTTCTGGGAAAATACAATTTGGGAAGCGGAACCTATCCATATCTGCTGATGCTTGCGCGGAATGAGGGTATCAATCAAAATCAAATCAGCAAGGAGCTGGATGTTGATAAAGCAATGTCCGCCCGTGTCATTAAAAAAATGATCGATATCGGCTATATCAGAAAAGAAACGGATCAGAATGATTCCAGGGCTTACAAATTATTTCTGACGGAAAAAGCAAGACTGGTAATACCGGATATTAAAATGGAACTAAGAAAATGGAACGATCTGATAACACAAAATCTTAGCGAACAGGAGAAAGATGTTATCTTAGATCTGCTTGAGATTGTTTTAAAAGATACGAAGAAATATAGAAATAGAGAAAGTTGAAGGTTTAAATATGAAACAGACGAGTGATAACACATACAAGAACAGAATGCTAATCTTATTTAACGTTGTATTAATGACTTTTATGGCTACCTTAGATTCCAGCATTGTGAACGTTGCTCTTCCAAACATGGCACAGAAGTTAAACGTCAGCACGGAGGCAATCGCCTGGGTTGTATCCTCCTACCTGATCGTGGTGGCCGGTTCAATCCTAATCTTCGGAAGGTTAGGCGATACGAAAGGAAAGACAAGGATATTCCATTACGGAATCATCGTTTTCACCTTTGGCTCCTTACTATGCGGCTTAACGAATTCTTTCATCTTATTAATTATTGCAAGATGTATCCAGGCCGTTGGTGCTGCTGCGACCATGGCCAACAACCAGGGTATCATCACGCATGTATTCCCGAGTAATGAACGCGGTAAGGCACTTGGTATCTCAGGAACCTTTGTTGCCCTTGGCTCCATGGCTGGCCCTCCGATCGGAGGCTTTTTGATCGCTTACTTTAGCTGGAAATACATCTTCTTAATCAATGTGCCTATCGGTATCTTCGTTTTCCTGATGGCGATTAAGATTCTTCCGAAGAGCGAGAAAACAGTGGCAGAAAAGCTTGACGCGAAAGGCGCCGTTCTCTTTGCCGTATCAATCGTATCCTTGTTCAGTGCATTGATTATGGGCGAAGATTACGGCTATAGTAATCCTGCAATTATTGCCGGCTTTATCCTGTTTATCGTGACCTTCATCGTGTTCCTGTTCGTAGAGAATAAGACAGAGATACCTTTACTTCAGTTATCTCTTTTTAAAAACAGATTATTTTCCTTAAGTATCTTCTGCGCATTTATATCCTTTGTCGCAATTAGCAGTTCAACGATTATCCAACCGTTCTACCTGCAGAATACTCTGAAATATTCACCCGCGATTACAGGCTTAATTATGATGGTTTACCCGATTGTCATGGCAGTGGTTGCCCCTATGAGCGGCCGTTTATCAGATAAAATAGGTTCGGAATTTCTTACTTTCCTTGGCTTAGTGCTGAACAGTACTGGACTATTTTTAATGTCAACGTTAACACAGTTTTCCAACTTGTACTTATTAATCATCTATGTTGTAATTATGTCGATAGGAAATGGATTATTCCAGTCCCCGAATACTTCACTTATCATGTCGAATGCCCCCAGGAACATGCTTGGTATATCAGGCAGTGTGAATGCCTTGATAAGAAATCTCGGCATGATCGTTGGTATCTCCTTATCCATATTAATCCTGTACGGCCGCATGAGTGCAAAGATTGGATACAATGTCTCAAATTATGTTGAAGGCCGCGATGATATATTCATCTATGGTATGAGAGGTGCTTACTTTACAGCAGCAACGATATGTGCCGTCGGAGCAATCCTTACCGCAATCCGGTTATATGGCAGAAAACGGAGACAGAAGCAGCAGGCATAAATTCATTTACACCAGAAGTAAACATAAAAGCTGCATCATTTTAAATCACCAACTACCAATATTTATTTTGTTTTTATATACTCCCTAACTTTCAACGGAAAAGCCCATGAATCTTATGATTCATGGGCTTTTTCCTTCCAGATATATTGACTTGTTAATTCATAATATTATTTCACAACAATATTTAAAATTCTCCCCGGTACATAAATAACCTTTACTACCGTCTTTCCGTTCGTAGCAGCTTTGATGGAGTCCAGTTCCATCGCCTTCGCCTGAACCTCTTCCTGCTTCTCATCCTGAGCTATTGTAAGGTTTGCTTTTACTTTACCGTTGATCTGAACTGCAATCTCTACAGTGTCTTCAATCGTCTTCTGCTCGTCATATACCGGCCATTTCTGGTTGTAAAGTCTTCCCTCTTCACCGATGATCTGCCACATCTCTTCCGTGATATGAGGAGCAACCGGGTTAAGAAGAACGAGTAATGTCTTTAACTCGCCTCTGGTTACGGTTCCTGCTTTATAGAGCTCATTCACCAAAGACATCATTGCTGCGATAGCCGTATTATACTTCATGCTTTCGTAGTCAAAGGTTACCTTCTTGATGGTCTGATGCATCTTAGTCTCAAGGCTCTCGGAATAACCTTCACCCTCTGTAAGCATATCCTGCAACTTCCATACACGGTCCATGAAACGACGGCACCCTTTGACGCCTTCGTTCGACCATACTGCACTCAAATCAAAGGCACCAATGAACATCTCATAGGTACGAAGTGTATCCGCACCGAATTCATTGACGATATCATCCGGGTTAACTACGTTACCTCTGGACTTTGACATCTTCTCGTTATTCTCACCAAGAATC
>DATMUM010000112.1:0-2269 GCA_035564175.1 Mobilitalea sp. | reverse complement strand
GATTCTTCTGCATAAAGCTGTCAGCTGCGTTCTGTGCTAAAGGAAGTAATGCGGATGATCCGGAACCGCTTATGCTACCGGATAATGATGAGTCGGTAGGAGCTGTGGTTGCTGTATTATTTGATGATGTAGCTCCTGTTGTAGGGTTCTGGTCTGATGTACCATTAGTTTTTGAGCTGCAGCCTACCATAGCAAATGCGGCGATGCATGCAGCGATAATAACGAAAGTCTTTTTGAATTTGAACATGTAATTTCCTCCTCGTATTGGTTGGTGAGTGAATTGATTTCTAATTCATCTCGTTTAAGCTCTTTAGCTTATGAGCCTATTATATATTCCCAAATGTAAATTTCATAACCATGGAAATGTAATATTGTTGTAAAGTTTTTGTATACTAACTTTTCATTCATTAATATAACCAAATTATCGTTTATAATGAATTTGATTAATTACGATTTATAATATTAAGTTAATTCATTTTGAAGTTTTCACCTATATTTTTATAAAATAGAATAGCTTTGTAAAGATTTAGAAAACCTAATATTTATAAGTATTTGTGCAAAATTGAAGTATAATTTAGTAATAATAGTTACAATTTTATTCATATATCTTAAAAAAAGGTAGTGTTCAAAACTAATTTTATATGGTATACTATTGGTAATGATTTTTTTGGGTTATTTTCGCTAACAAGATTTGTCGCATACGATTGTTAGAAAAATAACAAATGATATTGACTAGTACAGTTGAATTAGGTAAAATGCAATTTGTTAAAAAGGTAAGGAGAAGCTATGGAGAAAAGAATCGTAATTGTCGGTGCCGGATATGCCGGTATTCTGACAGCAAAAAAATTAGCGAAAAGATTAAAGAAGCATAACGATGTCAATATTACGATTATTGACAAGAATCCTTTCCACACTATGCTTACTGAGCTACATGAAGTTGCAGCTGGACGTGTGGACGAGGATAGTATTAAGATTAGTCTTAAAAGGGTTTTTGCAGGCCGCAAGGTTAATGTTAAAATGGATACGGTAACTAACATTGATTTTGAAAAGAAAACCGTTATGGGAACCATAGAGTCCTATCCATATGACTACTTGGTATTGGCTGCTGGTTCAAAACCTACATTTTTCGGAATCCCAGGGGCAGAAGAACATTCCTTCAAGCTTTGGTCCTTTGAGGATGCTGTTGTTTTAAGAGATCACATACTTAAGACATTTAGAAAAGCAGCTTGTGAATCAAACCCGGAAGAGAGAAAGAGATTATTAACTTTCTACGTAGTAGGTGCCGGCTTTACCGGCGTTGAGATGATTGGTGAACTTGCTGAATACGTTCCTATTCTCTGTGAGAAATATGAAATCAAGAGAAGCGAAGTAACGATGGTGAACGTAGATGGTTTAGCAAGACCGATTCCTAACTTACCGGAGAGGCTTTCTAATAAAGTAACAAAGCGTATGGAGAAGATGGGCATCAAGCTTATCATGGGCGCTTTCGTTACAAATGTAGGCAGTGATTTCATTGAGTTAAAGCAGAATGATAAGATACTTCATTTCAGTGTTGGAACAGTAATCTGGGCTGCAGGTATCCAGAGTGCTGATATAACTAAGGAAGCCGGAAGTTCACTTGAACTTACCCGCGGTAACCGTATCCAGGTTGATTCCTTCCTTCGTTCGACAAAGAACGAGAATGTATATATTATCGGTGATAACATGAATTATGTAGCAAAAGGTGAAGAACGTCCGGTTCCTCAGATGGTTGAGAACTGCGAGCAGAGCTCCGATACCTGTGCACATAATATTGTTTGCGCTATTACAGGAAACGGTGAGATGGAAGAATATAAGCCTGCTTTCCACGGTGTTATGGTTTGTATCGGCGGTCGTTACGGTGTAGCTCATGTAGGCTTACCGGGACATTTCTTCAGCCTGCCTTCCTTCTTTGCTATGTTTGCTAAACATTTTATCAATATTATCTATTTCATCCAAGTACTTGGCTGGAATAAGATTTTCAGTTATGTAAAGCATGAGTTCTTTACAGTGAGAAATTGCAGAAGTTTTGTCGGCGGACATTTCTCCAACCGTACACCAAGCTTTTTACTCGTTGCTTTAAGAGTTTGGCTTGGAGCATGTTGGTTATTTGAAGGTGTCATGAAGATCGTTGAAGGCTGGTTTAATAAGCCTATGCTTACAGGTTTCTTTGGTGGAGCGAACTCCTGGTATAACAGTATCTTAGGAGTAACAACGGCAGCACCTCAGAGTTCGGATGCCGTATCCTCTG
>DATMUM010000111.1:0-2142 GCA_035564175.1 Mobilitalea sp. | reverse complement strand
GAGCCCACAAAAAGATGATTAAATTAGGTTATTTAGGAAATGAAATAAAGCTGGGAAAATGGTTAAACTTAGATATAAATCTAAAACATATCTTAAAGGGTGTATTCCATCCATTATTCCCGAGAGTAAATTGACGCTATCATCAATTGATAAAAGCATTGACAATAAAATTCACCTAAAGTATACTAATACCACTATAATATATAAAATATAATAGGAATTACTTCAGGAGGAGATTATGAAAACATCCTGCTTCACCATGTGTTATAATATGTGCGGTATGAACAGCATGCCGAAATTACATATTTACCCGATAAGTGAATGTGATGTTATCATAATGCGCACGAAGTAATAATTCCTTCTTTGATTAGAAAAGACAGAACAGGATACTTATCGCGGTATCCTGTTTTTTATTGGCTGATACAGAAAGCATTGAGATTCGCTTCTATAGTCAAAATATATCTGGAGGTGCTGTACGGATGAATGACAAACCTATCGTTACGCTGGTAGGATTAGGTAAAGTATTTGAAAGTAAAAATAATAAGGTAAAGGCCCTGGAGGATATTAATCTTACCATTAACCAGGGTGAAATCTTTGGTATTATCGGCCTCAGTGGTGCAGGCAAAAGTACACTGGTTCGATGCATTAACTTCCTGGAGCGTCCGACCTCCGGTTCAGTTATCTTTGATGGTGCGGACCTGGGAAAACTAAAGGAATCGGAGCTTTTAAAAGCAAGGCAGTCTATGGGAATGATTTTTCAGCAGTTCAATCTATTGATGCAGAGAAATGCACTGCAGAACATCTGCTTCCCGCTGGAGCTTGCCGGTATTCCGAAAAAAGAAGCCAAAATGAGAGCTTCAGAGCTGCTTGAGATAGTGGGTTTATCCGATAAAGCAAAGGCATATCCGGCCCAATTATCCGGCGGACAGAAGCAAAGGATTGCCATAGCAAGAGCTCTGGCTACCAATCCGAAGGTTCTGTTATGTGATGAAGCTACCAGTGCACTTGATCCTACAACAACCCGCTCCATTTTAAATCTGCTGAAGGAAATCAATCAGAGGCTTGGAATTACAGTCATCGTTATCACTCATGAAATGAGCGTAATAGAAGAAATCTGTAACCGTGTCGCAATCATTGACCAAAGCCATATAGCAGAGGTAGGGGATGTTGAAGAGGTATTCGTGCGACCCCAATCTAAAATTGCGAAACAATTGGTATTCTCGGGTGATTCCCATATTGAGCATTTTGTAGGAGAATATAAATGCCGTATCATCTTTGACGGCAGAACCTCCTTTGAACCGGTCATTGCCAACATGGTACTGGAGTGTAAGACTCCGGTCAATATCTTATTCGCTGATACAAAGGATATTGACGGAAAAGCCTTCGGCCAGATGGTCATCCAGCTGCCCAATGAGGAAACCGGCAGAAAACGTATTATGAATTACCTGAATATGAATCAGATTCCTTATGAGGAGGTGAAAGATTATGTGGGATGATGGAATTATGAAATTTGCCCAAATGATGGGGACAGGTATTCTGGAATCCTTGTATATGACTTTGTTTTCTTCACTCATTGCCTACGTAATCGGATTGCCTTTGGGTGTTTTACTGGTTGTTACTGATAAGGACGGTATCGCTCCTTTGGTTTGGTTTAATAAAGTTATCGGAGTTATCGTTAATCTAATCCGTTCGGTACCATTTGTCATTCTGCTGATCAGTGTAATGCCGCTAACCAGAGCGATTATCGGTACGACCCTCGGCTCCACAGCCGTTGTTATTCCGCTTATCATTGCTTCTGCGCCTTATATTGCCAGGTTAGTCGAATCCTCACTTAAGGAGGTCGATAAGGGCGTAATAGAGGCGGCACAAAGTATGGGTGCCACACCATTCCAGATTATTTTTAAGGTGCTGATACCGGAGGCTATGCCTTCCCTGATTATCGGCAGCGCAATTGCAGTAACTACTATTTTAAGCTATTCCGCCATGTCCGGCTTTGTCGGAGGCGGCGGTCTAGGAGATATCGCCATCCGTTATGGCTACTACCGTTATGAAACAGGAACCATGCTGGTTACAGTTGCTATCCTGGTTTTAATCGTTCAGGTATTTCAGGAGCTAGGAACCATGTGGATGAAACGATCCGAT
>DATMUM010000110.1:0-45391 GCA_035564175.1 Mobilitalea sp. | reverse complement strand
CACACAGATCAGACAAGGGCGGATCGATGAAGAAACAACCGTTAATGTTGGGACCATCGAGGGAGGGAAAGCAAGAAACATTGTTCCGGAATTATGTACTTTGCAGGGAGAAGTAAGGAGCCAGCAGCATGAAAAGGCTGTGGCAGAAGCAGAGAAGATAAGGGAGATATTCCACAGTGCCGCCTCCGGATTCGGTGCAGAGCTTGAATTTACAACCTCTTATGGGTGTATCGCCTATGAGGTTCCTGTACAGCATCCTGTAATCGCTCGCTTTGAACAGGTATGCCGGGATCTCGGTTATCCGACGCGACTAATTCATACCTTTGGAGGAAGCGATAATAATAACTTTTTAAGAAATGGAATCACAGGTATCGTATTATCCTGTGGAATGAATAAGGTCCACTCCTTACAGGAATGGACCCATGTGGATGAACTGGAAAAATGCAGCAATATCGTACTTAAATTAATGACAAGTAAGGAATAAGGACAGATCCTTTGTGGAATTGGCGCTGTGATAAGTGCCGGTTTTGCTGCTTTCTAATTTACTGATTATCTTCAGTTTTAACTGGTATTTCGAGAAAATTATACAAAATGTGATAATTATTAACAAGTTTGGTATAAAAATTGTGAATAATGTGTTATACTTAAAGCTGTTAATGAAAATGCATAATGAATATTTACTGGGCGAGGAAGATGAGAAGCATGAAATACATAAGAAGATCTATCATACCGGTATTATTTTGTTGTTATCTTATAACTGTAATTTTGGGTTCTGATTTCTGGGGCAATATTCTGTCACCGATAATAGAATTTCTTTCCTGTTTACTGGTTTTCAAAGCTTTTTATTTGATGCAGGACAAAAGATTGTACCGAATAGTAGGGTTATTATTAAGCTTGAGTATCTTTTCCTGGGTACTATCAGATATACTATGGGCATACTATGATTTGGTTCTGCATATCAATCCGGATGAAATCAGAATTATTACTTATTTATATAGTTTAACTAATGTCTTCTTAACCTTATCTCTTTCCATATTCGGCTTCCAGATATTTCGTAAATGGAATATCTTACAGATATTGCTGGATTCTATGGTGATGTCTTATATCATCCTCGATTTGATTTGGATCGTATTTCTAAATGAAGATGTGAAGAAGATTCTTGCACTTAAAAGTGACTGGGTTTCTTCTGCATCAATCATGATGGATGTATTAACCACCATATGGATTATCTTTTGGTGTATGTCAATCCGCACCGGTAAATTTCCGGTGTTTATAACATTAACGGCGGTCGGCGCAATTCTTTATTCCATTACGGACTTAGTCTATTATTATGAGTATCTATATAGCAATTATCATCCGAATTCACTCCTTGATGCCGTATATGCATTTTCCTTCCTCTTAATGGCAGCAGCCGCATCAATACGAATAAGCAACCACTATAAAGAGGGAGAAATATCTTTTCATAATACGGGGCGTAAGGGCAGGGCTTATATTCTTTTAGTGGCACCATTGCTATTAATTATTTTTAAAGGTTTTATCGTTGTCGATTTACTTCAGCTGGTATCCGTAATTCTGATCTACAGCCTGTTAACCTCCTATGTACAGAACAATATATATAAGGAGGGCTTGCTTCGAAAGGAAAAGGAGCATAACAGCGAACTGGAGCAGAAGGTTAAGGAACGTACGGAGGAGCTGGAGGAAAGCAATAGAATATTACAGCACCTGAATAATCAGGATTACATTACCGGATTATATAATAGAAGATATCTGCTGACTTATCTTGAAGAAACCTCCAAACACCTTGAACGCGAAGAAACGATTGTTCTTCTGTATATCGATATTAACCGGTTTAAAATGATGAAAACCATGTATGGACATTACATTGGCGAGGAAATACTTCAGGAACTGGCGATAAAAATTAAACCAATGAAAAAGCTTGCAAATAAAACGATTCTAGCCTCCTATGGTGACGATACGTATATTTTTGCAGCAGTAGGTCCTTATAATTACTGGCATGGACGCGGCTTTGCCGAGGAAGTAGTCAGATTATGCAGTGACATTTACCATATTGATGAATATCAGATCAGGATTACTGTTAACATAGGAATTTCTATTTTTCCCTACGATGCTATTACGAAAGAGGATTTAATCAAGCATGCGGATATTGCCATGAGTCAGGCAAGAATGCAGGGCTTTAATATGATCCATGAATTTGATTTACAGCTGAGCAGTACATTTTTAAGAAGAAGTAACATTGAGCTGATGTTAAAGAAAGCTGATTTTGGGCAGGAATTTATGGTTTATTATCAACCTCAGTTACAGACAGATAATAGAAAAATTATCGGATTTGAAGCATTGCTTCGCTGGAAAACACCTTTCAGTGAATTCATATCACCTGCAGAATTCATTCCTATCGCTGAAGAGACAGGCTGCATTATTCCGATTGGCGAATGGGTTATGAAGTCAGTCATGAAACAGTTGCTGGATTGGAATAACTATTTTGATGAAAAAGTCATGATAGGTATTAATGTCTCCTTGAAGCAGTTAAGCTCTGCGGAATTCTTTGAGAAGCTGAAGGAAGAAGTTAAAGAACTGCAGATAAAACCTGAGTGGATTGATCTTGAGATTACAGAATCCTTCCAGCTTCAGGATAATCCGGATATGATCAGGATGCTAGAGGATATCCGCAATTTTGGTGTCAAAATATCCGTGGATGATTTCGGTACCGGTTACTCCTCCTTAAGCTACCTGAAGGGCTTGCCGATAGACCGTATTAAGCTGGCTCGGGAATTGATTGAATGTATCCATACGGATGATTTCGATTATCAACTCGTGAAGTCACTGATTCAATTATCCAAGGTCAAAGGAATCAAGGTAATAGCGGAAGGGGTAGAAACCAAGGAGCAATGGGAAATCCTGAAGGAACTGCAATGTGATGAAGTGCAGGGCTACTATTTTGGAAGGCCTGCTCCCGTGCAGGAAATCGAGGAGTGCTACGTCAGAAAACCTTTGGATAAGTCATCCGTTCAGTTTATTAGGTACTTTCGAAGCCAATAAAATAGTACTTTCGAGTCCAATAAAATTTGTATTGACATAAAGGTTAAGCTGATGTATATTCATATAATAATTATGTATAAATATACAAAACAAATATGAGGTGAGCCTATGAAGAAGAAAGTATTTGTAGACGGGTTAACTGGAACCACTGGATTAAAGATTCATGAAAGACTGGCTCTGTATCATGAGCTTGACATGATTACCATAGATTACGAGAAAAGACGTGACCCGGGTGAAAGAGCAAGATGCTTGAATGAAGCAGATGTTGTATTTTTATGTCTACCCGACGAGGCATCAAGAGAGGCCGTAAGTCTTGTTAACAATCCGAATACCAGAATTATTGATGCAAGCACCGCTTATCGTGCGGCTGATGATTGGACCTATGGGCTTCCGGAGCTGTCGAAGGCGCGCCGGGAGGAGGTAAAGGAAAGCAAACGTCTCAGTAATCCGGGTTGCCATGCAACTGCTTTCATTCTGGGATTATATCCGCTGATTGCGCATCAGGTAATGACGCCGGATTATCCGGTAACCTGCCAGAGCCTTACCGGTTACAGCGGCGGCGGCAAGAGTTTAATTGAAAAATATGAACAGAATGATGGCAAGAATGATTATACCAAAGCACCAAGACCCTATAGCCTGACGCTCAATCACAAGCATCTGCCGGAGATGACGAAGCATACCGGCCTTGCGGAGGCACCGATCTTTGTTCCTATCCTTGGTAATAACTATAAGGGTATGGCTGTATTGACCTCCGTCCATACGAAGCTGCTCGCAAAGAAATTGCATGCAAAGGATTTGCATGCATTACTATCCGAGCATTATCAGGGCGAGAAATTCGTGAAGGTAATGCCTTATGCAGATGATAGTTATTTATTTGATGGTGCGGTGGATATCACTGCCTGCAACGATACCAACAATGCGGAAATTTATGTATTTGGCAATGAAGCAAAAGGAAGTGCAGTCATTATGACACGTATTGATAACCTTGGCAAAGGTGCTTCCGGTGCTGCCATCCAGAATATGAATATCATGCTGGGATTTGACGAGGATTTACATTTAGTATAATTCAAAGGCTGTTCTGCCGATGCTTCAACAAGTGGAAGACAAAGGATGTCTTCTGACTAAGAGAAGGATCAACAGAACAGCCCTTTTTATTCATAACAAGTAAATTGGCTCATCCTGTTTGCGCGTAAGCAAATGCGGGCATAGTGAACAAACATCGTTCACTTAAATACAAGCTTTCTTACGATAATGCGAGTGTACAGAAGCGAACTAAGATTGTAAGCAGCCATGAGATACTCGCGATGCGTGTTTCTTCCGGTTTGACATCATAGCTTACGGTAGCGCCGGTATTAATACGCAGGTTTGCAGTAGGATAATTCACGCAGAAGCTTCTTGTAGTCCTTCGGAATTACTGGAATGTGCAGGGTTTCTGCCAACGAAACATATTTATCTATCATAAGAACCAGTGTTGCTTCTTTATAGACCGGCAGCTTATGAACTGTCAGAGGCCACATATGCTTTTCAATAATATCTTCTTCAATCGGATTCAGTGTAAAATGCTTTCTGGCATTTTGCAGCGCTATTCCCGGATGGACAAAGCCATGGAGCTTATGGCTTTTCTCCGGTATATGCCAGTCATACAGATAGAAATCATGGAGCATCGCTCCCCGGGTAACGCTTTTTATATCAAATTGAAAAGGCAGCCGAATTGCAGCAAGATAGCAGTAATAGGAAACAACAAGGCAGTGGGTAAAAGTAGAGGTTTTCCCATGCTGAATATAATTTTGCATTTCTTTAACCTGCTCAGTATTCAGCAGTTCATTGATATAGCTGATAAAAATTCTTTTTTCCTCATCGGACACATTCATCTATGAAAATCCTTTCTAAATTACAACATCATAAATCTTTTAAAGTATTCACCTTGAATCTATTTTAATATACAGGAACTGAGGATACAATCTGGAATTTATATAATTTAAAATTACCATTTTTTACTGGTATCAGTTGAAGTATTCCTGTAATCGAGGTATGATATTTTATGGGTTTATATTCTAATATATGGGGAAAGGCTTGGTTATATTATGGAGAAGAATGGTTTACAGACAAGCAGGATGGAACGGTTGTCCTATGCAGGATTTTTTCTGGGACAGAATATTATCTTTATTATCCCTCTTCAGCTATTAACATATTTTTATACAGAATATGTCGGACTTTCACTGCCGGATACAGCAATACTTTTACTGATAGCCAAGGTTTGGGATGCTATCAATGATCCGATTATGGGAGCAATCGTTGATAAGTGCAATTTCAAGAAAGGGAAATACCTTCCCTGGCTGAAGTTCGCTACCTTTGCTCTGCCGGTCTCCCTGTTCTTTATGTTTGTTAATATCGATGGACCATATATTTTAAAACTGATATATGCATATATGACTTACATAATCTTTGATATTGTATATACGATATCGGACTCACCGCTTTTCTCCCTGTCAACGGTAATGACCGGTGCCGCTTACGAAAGAGATAAGCTGATCGCTGCCGGACGAATGGCTGCTGCTCTGGCGGCAATTACGAGTGCGGTAGTCTTTAATATTAAGGCTCAAGTAGGGTGGACCTGGACCGTCGGAATCTATTGTCTTGTTGCCTTCCTTGTCATGTTCCCGCTTCAGTTTACCGCTAAGGAGCGCATGAAGTATCAGAGAAGTGAAGATATTACCTTTGCTAAGATATTCCGGTGCCTGTTTCGAAATAAATATCTTCTGATCTATTTTGCGGGATACCTGGGTATGGAAATAACCAATACCCTTCAGATCATGGCAGCATACTTTGCTAATTCTAACCTTGGAGATGAGGCAATGTATACGGTAATTATGGCTGTAGCGATACTTCCGGTTGTTATCATAGCTCCGTTCTTACCGAAGCTGATTCAAATCTTTGGGAAAAGAAAGCTTACCATATACAGCTCCATCCTTACCATATTTTTGAGCTTGCTGCAGTATCTTCTGGGTTATGAGAATTTTTCTCTGTTTTTGGCAATAGCTGCAGTGCGTGTGCTGTTTATGCAGATACCATTCCTGTTATATGGTATGTTTACCGCTGACTGTATCGAATATGGTGCTTATGTTAATCAAGAGCGTACCGAGGGAATTGCATTTTCCATACAGACCTTTATGACAAAGTTAGGAGGCGCTTTCTGCAATTCGCTGTGTCTGTTGCTGCTGGGAGTTTTCGGCTATGTGGGAAATTCAGCAGAAAAGGCGGTGGAACAGTCGGCGCAGGCCCTTCAGGGAATATGGATTATTATGAGTCTGGTTCCGATTGGCGGTTATGTAGTCATGCTGATTGTAATGTACTTCTACAGACTCGATGAGGATAAAGTGGCACAGATGATGGAGGAAAACCAGAAAAAACTTCAGGAACATTAAAAAGAAGAAGGCCGGAACAACGCCATAACAATAGAACAACGCTGGAACACCAGAACAACGCCATAATATCGGAACAACGCCAGAACAAAGCCAGAACAACAGAACAAAGCCAGAACAACATCATAACAACGGCTATGATTATTATCTGAAAGTATTAATTCGCTCAGGGGCAGGTGCAGCATGGAAAGAGGTAAAAATATAAAACTCAACTTTCATAGCAGGGTAAAGGAGATTTATGAGAATCCCATCGGGCATGATATTCTCTATAAGCTTCTATTACAATTGAATATACAGGAATATTTCATCCTGAATCCGGTCGTTGGCAATCTTCGGATCAAGACCGTTGCCGCATTGACAAGGAAGAGCCTGGGGGACAACTTCTTTGAGACCCTGTTGGAGCTTTTGAACAGTGAGCCGGATACACCTGTGGATGGACAGGAGGAAATCACCAGGACCTGGTGGAAGGAAGCCGTATTTTATCAGATTTATCCGATCAGCTTTCAGGATTCGGACGGAGACGGTATCGGTGATCTGCGGGGAATTATTTCTCGGCTGGATTATCTGAAGGAGCTGGGAGTAAATGCGGTCTGGCTATCCCCAATTTATGATTCACCGAAGGATGACAATGGTTATGATATCCGCGATTATTACAGTATCCTGAAGGAATTCGGTACGATGGAGGATTTTGACCTGTTGCTTAAGGAAATCCATGACCGAGGGATGAAACTGATCATGGATCTGGTGGTCAATCATACCTCGGACGAACACCCATGGTTTCAGGCTGCAATCAAAGACATTCCTTCCAAGTACCATGATTACTATTTGTTCAAGAAATCCAAGGATAATGATCCGCCAAACAACTGGAGTTCCTTTTTCAGCGGTTCTGCCTGGAATTATTATGAGGGATCGAAGGAATGGGCGCTGCATCTTTTCTCTAAGAAACAGATGGATTTGAACTGGGAAAATGAAGAGGTCAGGTCGGAAATTCATAAAATGATCCGCTGGTGGCTGAAGAAGGGTGTGGATGGCTTCCGTCTGGATGTCATTAACTATATTTCGAAAAAGGAAGGCCTTCCGGAAGGAAATGAGAACATCGGTAAGCTCATGGGCTACTATGGCATTGAGCACTATTATTATGGACCGAAGCTCCATCAATATCTGAAGGAGCTGAGAAAGAAAGCCTTTGAACCATATCAGGCCTTTACCGTGGGAGAGACTCCTGGAGTCGGCATGGAAATGAGCAAGCTTTTGACCGCAGAAGACCGAAAGGAACTGGATATGATTTTCTCCTTTGATCATCTGGAAACTCCGGGCCATGTGCGCTTTGATGATTACCGCTATGATCTGAATTATCTGAAGCAGTATATGACGGACTGGATGGAGCATTATGGTAATCGATGCTGGATGTCTTTATTTTATGAAAATCATGATAATCCAAGAATGATATCAAAAGTAAACCCGGATCCCAAATACCGTGAGGTATTGGCGAAGCTCCTTGCAATGCTTCAATTAACGATAAAAGGAACACCCTTTCTCTTCCAGGGGCAGGAAATCGGAAGCATTAATCAGAACTTTAAGACAATTGACGATATCAGGGATGTTGAGAGTATCAATCTTTATCATGAGCTCGTTCTTTCTGTTGGTGAAGAAGCAGCGATGAAGAAGCTTGGAAGCGGCAGCAGGGATCATTCGAGAAGCCCAATGCAGTGGAATGACAGCGTCAATGCCGGTTTTACAACGGGTACACCATGGATTGGCGTCAGTGAGGACTATAAAGATTGGAATGTAGAGAAGCAAAGAAAAGAGCCGGATTCCATCCATCATTTCTATCAGGAACTGATCAGGATCAGAAAGGAACATCCGGCATTGATATATGGTAAATATGAGATTACCAACCGTAAGCAAAAAGACATTTTTACCTATTATCGAAGGCTGCAGGGAGAGACTTATTATATCGAATGCAACTTAAGCAGCAGACCGGTCAGAAGACCAAAGTCGGTTCAGGCTGAGCTGATAATATCAAGTTACAAGGCAGCATCCGATGATTTAAAACCTTATGAAGCAAATCTTTATCAATGCAGGTAATGTGAACAGATTGGCTCCGATGATAGACCGTAGACCGGGTATCGGTGACAGTGATAAAGCTTAACACTGATTTGGAATAAAGATATTCCAGGAAATTAATCTTCCTGGGGAGCAGCTTCCAGCTTCTGCATCATCCTGTGAAGGCTCTTTAATAAATTTGACGTATATTCCGGTTCAAGATCCAGGGTACAGATGAGGCTTTCCGGAATACGCAAGGCTTCTTTTTGTAATTCTTTGCCCTTTGCGGTTAATTCAATAAATACATTACGCTCATCGCTGGAGCTCCTGGTTCTATTGATAAAATGCTGGGACTCCAGCTTTTTTAACATCGGAGTCAGAGTTCCAGAATCAAGATAAAGTCTCTGTCCCAGTTCTTTCACAGTTATATTATCCTTTTCCCAGAGTGCCAGCAGAATTATATATCCGGTATAGGTAAGGCCATAGGGATCCAGCAAAGGCTTATATTTTTTAATTATTTCCTTGGAGCAGACATAAAGTGAAAAACAGAGCTGATTATCCAACATTAGCAGCTCATATCCGGTTACTTCATTCTGCTGCTTATGATCTCCATCCTTTGAAGGAGATTGGTTTGTATCCATTTCGTTGCCTCTCTTTCCTTGCTTTTTCGTAAATCATTCTAGTTTATATCTGACGGACAGGTAAATATACATTGCAATCAATAACTTTATTACAATTCGATTTTAAACAATTATTTTAAAAAAGTCAATCAAATGTATTGACAAATACAACACTTAGAAAGTTCAAATCGAAAAGTGCTGTTTTTATATAGGAACATCCGCTGATGTATTTAATCGGAGCGAACAGCAGGTTATCATTGAAGTAGCAGACAGCCATAAATCTTGATATGCTCCCCTTGTAGACAGTTAAATAATAAAATGGACCCTATAAAGTAGACAATAAAAAAGTTCCTTTATTGGGTCCATTTTATTCAAACTGTTTATTACAAGGAGGAGCATATCTTTTTATCTGTCTGAACTGTTACGAACATGAAAGCCTGCTGTACAACGCCATAATACACATATGGTTGCTGTACATGAGCAGCACTTTTGCTATAAATCCATCATACGCACAAGTCCTTATCATGATGCACCACAGCACCTTTTATGCTATTTTACATAAAATTCGATTATTATTAACATGACCTTGATAGATAAAAGGGTGAAGATATTATACGATATCATTGAAGAAAGGTATTGACGACGGGAGGATTTGGATGAACAAAGGATCTCACATTTCTTTAGCTCATTTTCTGATGAAGGATATCAACACAACAGGGTTTCTTAAACATAAAAAGGCGTTCCTGGTTGGGAGTATCCTACCGGATTGCCTGCCTTCCTTTCTGACTACAAGACATACAATTACAGATACCTTTGATTTATTGCAGACAGAGATACAACGCGTGTGCGATTACTATTATATGGAAAATGGATTGACATCTTATTATTACAGGCATCTGGGTATTATCTGCCATTACCTGGCGGACTATTATACATTTCCGCATAACCCGGGATTTCAAGGCTCGATGAAGAAGCATTATGAATATGAGAAAGAATTACTGACCGCAATGCAGCAATATTTGGACAGCGAGGAAGCAGAGAATATACGAGTGTCTTCTGTCGGGCTTTATTCAGCAGAGGAAATCTGCAGATATATTGCTGAAAAACACAGGGAATACCTGGAGACACCTCACGATATCCGTGTTGACTGCAGATACATAACAGAAATTTGCTATACCACCATGAAGGTAATCATGGAAAATTCGTTAGTTATACTTCCAAATGTTCAGGGAGGACAAATAGAAGCCGCGTAGGAGAAGTGTTATATGGGGGAAGTATAATACATTATGGGCACAAAAAAGGAGGCTTGCCTCCTTTTTTGTGCCCATAAAATGATGATACAAATTTTTAGAATTTAAAGTTTTCATCGAAATTCTTATTTCTAATATAGAACATGTGATATAAAAAGCAAATCACCATTAACATATCAATCGAAACATAAATTAATTTTACAACCATCCTAATTCTCCCCGATATTATTCAACAATTATGATTTCAGTATTTTGTTATTATATATTATTTTACTTGAAAATGACACTTAAAATTCTAAATTTTACTATTTATTTCCTGTTCCTTTTTCGTCTCGCTTATGCAAGCTGCTTTACCTATTTAGATATCTATTTAGATACCTATTTAGAGAACAGTAACCTTAAGGCTGAGCATTTTCACATTTCCTTCTTAAAAAATTAGGATATTTTTCTATTTCAGTGAAGATATACTTCCCTTCATTCAAAATAATTGATATAATCATGATGTTAATGCTGTTTTAGAATGGCTTAATTTGTTATTGCTACTGAGGGCTTATATTCATTGCAGGAAAGCGTGGGATTATGCTTTTGATATAGATAGGATGGGGATATGTTAAAGGGAAATGATTTAGACTATAAATACATATATGTAGCTTTTCTTGTTACGAATACAAACATGGGGAAGCTGATACGGCTTTTTACCCGCAACGAGTACAGTCATGTTACACTGGCTTTTAATAAGGAACTTAGCAGGATGTATTCCTTTGCAAGGTATCATGTCAATTCACCGATTTCAGGCGGTTTCGTTGTAGAATTACCTGACCGTTATCTTCTGAATAACGAGGATGTCATGGTAAAGTTATGTAAGCTGCCGGTAACAGAGGAGGAATTTAAGCGGATCCATCAGGAGATTGTCTATTTTCATACGAACCGGGAAGAGATGCTTTATAACACCCCGAATGCGGTGCTTTCCCTTCTTAGAAGACGCCTGCATGTGAAAAATGCCTATACCTGTCTGGAATTTGTTACCCATTTGCTGCGTATTCCGAATGTTCTTGCAATCAGGGAGTTGGAGAGCAGACTGGATCAATATGTGGTATACAGCGGAAGTTTCCGGGATATAGTAAAATGGCAGCAGACATTTTCGGATGATAATGATTATCTTATAAGACGTCACGTAGTCATGGTCGTACTGGATACGGTTTTTCATTTTAAAAAGATTGTTGTACGTTTGATTAGAGCATAAAAGGTATTAGAGGAAACTAAAAAGTTCATAAATTGCTGAGATATATTGGATGATTAATACTCAAAGAGCTAGAATATAAACTTGCTGCGCTACTGCCATTTAGAAAAGAAAAGAAAGGAAGATGGAAAATGGAAAATATGAAACAGGCATACATATATCATACCAAGTTAGGGAAAATATTGATAGCAGAGGATGGTGAAGGAATCGCAGAGGTGAGTGTAATCACCGGACAGGAAAGCATGGAAAATGAGGAATATCCCAATGATTCAGATCGAAATTATGAATTCAGGGAAACGGTGCTGATAAAGGAAACTGCCGGACAGCTTGAGGAGTATCTGGAAGGTAAACGCAAGGAATTTACGGTTAAGCTTCATCCCCAGGGTACTGAGTTCCAGAAGAAGGTCTGGGAAGCACTAAGAGCAATCCCTTATGGTGAAACACGCAGTTATAAGCAGATTGCAGCAGCAGTTGGCAATGAGAAGGCATGCCGGGCTGTCGGAATGGCAAATCATAATAATCCGATTGTATGTATCATCCCCTGTCATCGTGTCATTGGTGCAAACGGAAAGCTGGTAGGCTATGCCTGCGGGTTATCAATGAAGGAACAATTATTAAATATGGAGAAGGAAAGGAAGTAAGGAGTATGAATAAGGAATGGTCCCTGGATATTTTATATAAAGGCTATGATGATGTGAAATATAAGGAAGATAAAGAGGGCTTGCCGAAGCTGATCACGGATATGGCAGCCTTCTGTGAGACTTTCAATAATAATCCTGAGGAAGAAGCCACACTTTTAAAGGCTGTGGAATACATGGAACAGCTTCAGCTCTTGGGGAGCAAGCTAAGCTGTTATGTATTTTCCAGACAGGCAGTGAATACGACGGATGGTGATACGGCGAATGAAATTAACTTTTTTGAGAAAACCATAAGCTTGTCCACGAAACCGCTGGCAGTTATCAAAAAATATATTGCAGGAATTAAGAAGCTTGAGGCATATTATTCAAAATATCCGAAGCTGAAGGAATACAACTATCTGTTTTCAGAAATTAATAAAGAAGCAAACTATTTACTCAGTGATGATGTGGAGGATGTGATCGCAAGGTTGAATATCTCAGCTGCATCTGCCTGGAGCAGCATGCAAAGTTTTCTGACTTCTACCCTTGAGGTGGAATACCGTGATAACATCATCACCCTTCCGGAGATCCGCAATAAAGCCCACGAGGAAGATATGGCAGTTCGTAAGGATGCATTTGCTGCTGAATTAAAGGCTCTGGAGAAAATCAAGGATGCAATCAGTTATTCCTTAAATAATATTAAAACCCAGGTGAATACGGTATGTGAGCTGAGAGGTTATGAATCTCCGCTTGCCATGACCTTGATACAGTCAAGAATGAAGAAGGAAACCCTGGATGCGCTTCTGGAAGCAATCCGTGAATCCCTTCCGGTTTTCCATAAATACCTCAGACATAAGGCAAAGGTTCTTGGGCATGAAAATGGTCTTCCCTGGTATGACCTTTTCGCACCGCTGGGCGAAAGTCATAGAAAGTTTACGACTGAGGATTCAAAGGATTATTTGCTGCAGCACTTCCGTGGGTTCGCTGATGATCTTGCCGATATGGTAGAAGAAGCCTTTGACAACGAATGGATTGATTTCTATCCGAGAAAAGGCAAGGTGGGAGGGGCCTTCTGTGAGAATATGCCCTTTGTGAAGCAAAGCCGTGTACTGACGAACTTTACCGGATCCTTAAGTGATGTCGTAACTTTGGCACATGAACTCGGTCATGCTTACCACGGACTGCATATCCAGGATCACCTTCCCATGAATGTGGAATACAGCATGCCGGTTGCTGAGACGGCTTCGACCTTTAATGAAGCATTAATCATGGAAGCTATCATCAGTGAAGCCGAAGGCAAAGAAAAGATTGCATTAATTGAAAACCAGCTTCAGGATATCACTCAGATCATCTGTGATATTTACTCCAGATATTTATTTGAGACAGAAGTTTTTGAGAAGAGCAAAACAGGCTTCCTGTTTGCAGATGAATTAAAGGATATAATGCTGAAGGCCCAGAAGGAAGCATATGGTGATGGTCTTGACCATGATTATCTCCACCCGTATATGTGGGTGTTGAAAGGTCATTATTACTCAGAAGTCCGTAATTTCTATAACTTCCCGTATGCCTTCGGAGGATTATTTGCAAGAGGCTTGTATGAGAAATATAAGCAGGAGGGAGAAGCTTTCATACCGAAATACAGGGCACTCTTGAAGGCTACCACCGTTATGAGCGTCGAAGACGCAGCAAAGCAGGCAGAGATCAATCTTGAGGATCCACAGTTTTGGAGAACCAGTCTTAAGACAGTGGAAAGCATGATAGAAGAGTTTATACGACTGGCATAATAGATTAAAATATTTAATAAGGGGCTGTTCTGTTTCCATAGCTATTTCGGTTATAATTTCCGAGGACGCTAAAGAAATGGAACAGCCTCAAATTACCTAAGGCAGGAGAACTACTACGCAAGCAGTTTAAACCCGGAACTGACCATATATATAGATGATTCAATAAAAAATTTAGAAGCAGCAAAAGAATCGGGGATTAATCCGATACTTATTACAACGAATGCACAGGATTGGGCTGAGATTAAGATTGCTAAGATCAATGATTTGATGGATATCTTAGAATTACACGATGAAATGTAACATTATAGCGAATCATACAGAAAAAGGAAAAGAAAAATCACATAAAAGATGAAAACTATCAGATACTAATCTTGAATCAATTCATATTTTCATCATTAATCGTCGGTAATATTAGATGACATTGCCGGCTAAAGATTATTAATGGATCAATAAGAAAGGAGCAAGAGTATGACTATAGTTAATAATGAGCACCAACTCCCGGAAGGTCTTGGCTTTCGCTTGGCCCTTGATATGGAAGCGATGACAAACTTTACCAACCTATCGGAAAGCAGCAAAAAACAGCTAGTTGATTATATACAGGGTTCAACAACAGGAGAAGAAGCAAAGAATCGTGTTACCGAGGTTTTAAATAATCTTCATAAAGGGGACTCCTTCCGGTAACAGAGGTTATCAGACGTGAAAGAGCAGGCAGCTTACGTTCGGAAAACGGATTAATATAAAGAAAGAACCAGCAATGGCACAAATTGTGCATTCTGGTTCTTTTGCATATTATCGCTGCGTTCCCATAAAGAACAGTGCAACAGTTCCCGGGCCCGAATGTGCGCCAATGGTTGGACTTACATAATGGATTAGAAAGTTCTGAATTCCAAGACGTTCCTTGACTAAATCCGCTACATACTCTGCATCCTCAATGCAGTCACCATGACTGATAAAAATGATATCATTTTGTACCGGATAATTCTTAATCTTTTCTTCCATCAGATCCACCAGGGAGACCAGAGCCTTTTTTCTTCCCCGGACATTATTTAGCGGAATAAGTCTGCCTTCGTTATCGACATGAAGAACCGGCTTCACATTAATTAAGGTTCCGATGATTGCGGTAGCTTTGGATACTCTTCCGCCGCGGTGGAGATGATGAAGATCATCCACGGTGAACATATGGCATAGGTTTAATTTGTTCTTCTCCAACCAATTGGCTATTTCATCGATGCTTTTACCGTTCTTCTTCAGTTCGGCAGCCTTATGCACCAAAAGCCCTTCCCCGAGAGAGGCGCACAGGGAATCGATGACGATTATCTTTGAACCAGGATTTTCATCGCTGAGCTCCCTTGCTACAGTTGCAGCAGCGGAACAGCTTCCGCTCAAAGCGGAAGAAAAAGCGATATGTAGGATATCATAACCCTTTTTCAGTAAACCGGTAAATATTTTTCTGGCAAGCTCAGGATTAACAGCCATAGTGGTAGGCATGGCACCGCCACGCATTATATTATAAAATTCTTGCGGGTTAAGAACATTACCTTCTCCATAGACTGTGCCGTTCAAGCTGTAATATAACGGTAACAAGCCAATATTATGCTTGTCCATATAATCCTGTGGCAAGTCACATGTTGTATCTGTAGTAATGATAAATTCTTTCATTGTACTACACCATTCCTTTCTTATGTTTGTTTATGCTTATTTATGCTTATTTACTTTGGATTTCTTTTAACCAAAGTGTTTCAAATATTAGAATTAAGTAGTAATGATTACGACATCATATATTATATCATACTATAACTGATTGTTTCAATATGCTTTTCCACATATATAAATTATTTCATAATGATAGAATTGCAAAAAACTCTTTTCTTATGCATATACATATGATATAATGACAAAAAGTTAAAGTTGCTTAAGAAGCACAGTAAATTATGTGATAATACATAGGGGAAATTCACTTTCGTGTCTTTTCATTACATGCATGTGCCTGCCTTAAGCGGCGGATTGGAGGAAATTATGAAGCATATCAAGACTTTAAACACAAAGAACCTTAAGGAAACATTGAAAAAAGGTGGATGTGGAGAGTGTCAGACATCATGCCAGTCAGCTTGCAAGACATCCTGTACAGTTGGCAATCAGAGCTGTGAAAACAAATAAATAATCGTACATATACACACTATCTGGTTCAACAATTACATGAAATGACGAAAATGAAGGTGTCTTAAGAAGGATAAGTAATCTTGAGGCACCTTCCTAAATTCATGACAAGTGAATTGCTTACCAATTCACTTGTATACACGAAAGCATATGTAAGGAAACAAGATTGCTCACTTTACGAAAGCTTGCCTACTAAAATGCAAGCGCGTACGTGAACAGGAGAAACTCACAGAGCTTGTTTCTTCTGGTTAATGACAAGTGAAAGTATAATGAATACTTATAAATGCACACATACCTGAGATACTGTCAAACAGTGCTTCTCCCGGTTTAATGTGGGGCTGTCTTAAAATATTTTCGGTTCCCTGAGTGATTTCGGAAGATATTTTAAGACAGTCCCATTCGTTGTGAAGGAATAATCAAAATCAATGATAAATAGAAAAGCATAGAAAAGCAACTGAGGTCTGTAACCCCGCCTGATTAGGGGGTACAGACCCGCATCAGTCTGCTGCAATGGCAGGTATGGATATTAGGAGGAATTAACGTGGTTCACCAATTTAAAAATAATGGATACAATATCGTATTGGATGTTAACAGCGGTATGGTTCATGTAGTAGATGATCTGGCATATGACATCATTGAGCTTTATGAGAAGCACAGTAAGGGAGAAATCATTGCCGCAATGGTTGAGAAGTATTCCCAGCCGAAGTATATGGCACTGATTTCCAACAGAGATGGGAAAACGGAAGATTTTTCTGAGAATCTGGAAGCGCTCGTCAGCCAGATTAATGAGGTAATCGAAGATATTGAACAGCTGACCAAGGATGGCAACCTCTTTACAAAGGATGTCTATGAAGAGTATATTAAGGATTTCAAATCCCGTTCCACTGTAGTAAAGGCACTATGTCTCCATATCGCCCATGACTGTAACCTTGCCTGCAAATACTGCTTTGCGGAAGAAGGAGAATACAAGGGCCACAGAGAGCTGATGAGCTATGAAGTCGGAAAGCAGGCACTTGATTTCCTGATTGCCAATTCCGGTAACAGAAAGAATCTTGAAGTAGATTTCTTTGGCGGTGAACCTCTGATGAACTTCCAGGTTGTGAAGGATCTCGTAAAATACGGAAGGGAGCAGGAGGCTGCCCATAATAAGAAATTCCGTTTTACCCTGACAACCAATGGCGTGTTATTAAATGACGAGGTTATGGAATTCGCCAATAAGGAAATGAGTAATGTAGTGCTCAGCATTGACGGACGAAAGGAAGTCAATGACAGAATGCGCACGAGCAGAAACGGCAAAGGAAGCTACGATCTTATTTTACCCAAATTCCAGAAGCTTGCTGAAAGCAGAAATCAGACGAATTATTATGTCAGAGGTACCTTTACCCATAATAACCTTGATTTCAGTGAGGATGTGAAGCATCTGGCTGATCTCGGCTTTAAGCAGATTTCCGTTGAACCGGTTGTGGCATTGCCCGAGGAAAACTATGCAATTACCGAGGAGGATCTTCCGAAATTATTTGAGGAATATGATAAGCTGGCAAAGTTAATCTCAGAGTATCAGAAGGAAGGCAAAAGCTTTAATTTCTTCCACTTTATGATTGATCTTACCGGTGGCCCTTGTGTAGCAAAGCGTTTATCCGGCTGCGGTTCGGGTACGGAATATCTTGCGGTTACGCCCTGGGGCGACCTCTATCCCTGCCATCAGTTTGTAGGTATTCCAGAGTATCTGATGGGTAATGTGTTTGAAGGTGTGAAGACGCCGGAGCTTCGCGATGAATTTAAATTATGTAATGTATATTCCAAGGAAAAATGCAGGAACTGCTTTGCGAAATTCTACTGTAGCGGCGGCTGTGCAGCGAATTCCTTCAAATTCCATGGAAGTATCAATGATACTTACGATATTGGCTGTGAACTTCAGAAAAAACGTGTTGAATGCGCTATTATGCTGAAAGCGGCAGCAGCCGATAATGAAGAATAGATAGGAACCTTTGCTTTTGAAGGCTCCTTTTGATACTAAATCACAAATCTGGAGGCAGCATGGAAAACTGGGTTATCAAGAATAAAAAGGCAGATTTTAACCTCATCATGCAGGAGTGCGGAGTCAGTGAAGTACTGGCCAGATGCCTTGTGAATAAGGGATTTGAGACAATTGAGGAAATAAACGCTTTTTTACATCCCAAACTGGATAAGCTTCATGATCCGTTGACAATGAAGGACATGCAGAAAGCTTGTGAGCTGCTGTCCTCGAAAATAAATTCCGGAAAACGAATTCGTATCATTGGAGATTATGACGTTGACGGTGTAGTTGCAACCTATATCCTATACCGGACTCTGGCCAAGATCGGAGCAAAGGTGGATTATGAAATCCCGGACCGGATCAAGGACGGATATGGAATTAATGGATCCATGGTAGAAGCGGCTTACCAGGACGGGATTGATACAATTCTTACCTGCGATAACGGAATTGCTGCAATGGAACAAATCGCTGCAGCAAAGGCTTATCATTTAACAGTCATTGTTACCGATCATCACAGCATTGTCCAGACAGAAGGAGGAGAGCTTATTCTTCCTCCGGCAGATGCCATCATCAATCCCAAGCAGGTGGATTGTGCTTATCCCTTCAAGGGATTATGCGGTGCAGCAATTGCTTATAAGCTAAGTATTGAATTAGTGCAAAGCTATGAAGCTGAGGATAAGGAAGAGTTTATACAGGAACTTCTTTCCTATGTGGCAATCGCTACCATCTGTGATGTCATGGATTTGGTGGATGAGAACCGGATTATCGTTAAATATGGATTAGAGCTATTAAAGGTGACAAAGAACCGGGGACTCATTGCCTTGATGGATACCTCCGGTATAGATAGGGGACAGCTGAATACCTTCCATCTGGGTTTTGTTATCGGACCCTGTCTGAATGCCTCCGGAAGGCTGGATACGGCGAAAAGAGGTCTGGAGCTATTACTGGCAGAAACAGAAGCTGAGGCAGTACGATTGGCTGCAGAGGTAAGAAACTTAAATGATCTTCGTAAGAATATGACTGCTGAGAATGTGGAAAAGGCAATGCACCATATTGAAGATAATGGCATGGATAAGGATAAGATTTTGGTAGTACTCCTGGAGGATTGCCATGAGAGTATTGCCGGTATCATCGCAGGAAGAGTAAGAGAGAAGTATAACAGGCCGACCCTTATTCTGACTGATGCGGAAAGCTGTGTGAAAGGCTCCGGACGTTCCATTGAACAATATAATATGGTAGCCGAACTGCAAAACTGCAGGGAGCTCTTCTTGAAAATGGGTGGGCATCCGATGGCAGCAGGTCTCTCCATGCTTCCGGAAAATGTGGATATACTTCGGGAAGCCCTGAATGGGAATACCAGCTTAACCGATGAAATGCTAATTCCCAAGGTAACCATCGATATCCATCTGCCCTTAGGATTTATCAATGAAGCCCTGGTCAATGAGCTGAAGCTTTTAGAGCCCTTTGGCAAGGGAAATGAGAAGCCTTTATTTGCAGAAAAGGACCTAAAAATCAAATCAGCCTTCGTTGTTGGTAAAAACGCCAGCGGACTGAGACTGCGTGTCGAAAACCAGTATGGCAGGGAAATGGATGCCATGTATTTTGGAGACGTAGGTGAATTCTTTGAATATATCGGCAATACTTATGGTGTGCAGGAGGCAGAACGGTTAAAAACGGGAAGAGGCGTAAAAGCGGCAATATCGATTACATATTTCCCGAAAATCAATGAATATAACGGATTTCGAAGTATTCAGCTGATGATTCAGAATTATCGCTAGAATGATAAAAAAATCCCATTTGTGTCAATAATTTTTATTTTTGCTGTCTTTGGAGAAATATTCTTTACGAATTGTAAAGTATAGTGATATAATTAGCATCTAAAGAATATGTCAAGACCGATTGTAAAGTCCTGTAAATTAAGGATTTGAGCCACTTTGGACATTTTGCGAAAGATGATGAATAATATCGGGAATAAATATATGGCTAATATTGTGAGAAAGGTATGGTTGTTAAAATGAAAAAGATAGAAGAATATGTTAGAAGTATCCCGGATTTTCCGGAGCCAGGAATTATATTCCGCGATGTGACCAGCGTATTGCAGGATAAGGATGGGCTTAAGCTTGCAATCGACCAGATGCAGGAGATGTTGAACGGACTTGATTTTGATGTTATTGTCGGACCTGAATCCAGAGGCTTTATCTTCGGAGTTCCGATTGCCTATAATTTAAATAAAGCATTTGTACCGATTCGCAAGAAGGGTAAGCTGCCCTGCGAGACCATTTCCATGGATTATGATCTGGAATATGGCAAGGCAACCATTGAAGTTCATAAAGATGCAATTAAGCCCGGACAAAAGGTTGTTATCGTGGATGACCTGATTGCAACAGGCGGAACCATTGAAGCGATTACCAAGCTGATTCAGATGCTTGGCGGCGAGGTGGTTAAGATTATTTTCTTAATGGAATTAAAGGGATTAGACGGCCGCAAGAAGCTGGAAGGCTTTGATGTGGATGCCGTAATCCAATATGAAGGTAAATAATACAGAACGGACTAGATTTAATTTATTTCATGAGTTGACATAAATCTGACTTTATTAGGGTTTGCTGAAAGAAGCAGATCAGCCGGTATACGGATTTGAGTTGCTTAAGGCAGCAACATGGAGGTTTTACGCCGCCACCCAAATTCGCGGTGTAAAGAATTCTACAAAGCAGAATTCTTGGGCAGAATGGAGATTGTTATGGATGAAAATAAAGAGTTATCAGTAAATGATCTGGATTACAGTGCAGCAACGAGTGTTCCTGCTGATTTTACTGCGCCTGAAATTCTTTATAAAGAGCTGATTGAGAAAATCAAAAGCTATCATCCTTCGGCAGATATTACTCTGGTGGAGAAGGCTTATCATATTGCCGATAATGCCCATAAGGACCAGCTGCGCAAATCTGGAGAGCCTTATATCATCCATCCGCTGTGTGTTGCCAACATTTTAGCGGAATTAGAGCTGGATAAGGAAAGTATCATAGCCGGAATTCTTCATGATGTCGTGGAGGATACCGTATTAACCACCGATCAGATTTCAGCCATGTTCTCGGATGAAATTGCTTTGCTTGTGGATGGCGTTACTAAGTTAACACAGTTGAACATGGACAAGATAGAGCTCCAGGCAGAGAACTTAAGAAAGATGTTCCTTGCCATGGCGAAGGATATCCGTGTCATCTTGATCAAGCTGGCTGACCGTCTGCATAACATGCGAACCTTAAAATACATGGCTCCCGAAAAACAAAAGGAAAAAGCAAGGGAGACCATGGATATCTATGCACCGATCGCTCAGAGACTCGGTATCAGCAAGATTAAGATTGAACTTGACGATCTGTCGCTCAAATATCTGGAGCCGGAGGTATACAAAGACCTGTCGGAGAAGATCGCAACCAAGAAAAGTGAGCGTCAGGCGTATATAGACAGTATTGTTCAGGAAGTGAAAGAGCATATTGATGAAGCTGGGATACCGGCAAAAATTGATGGCCGTATCAAGCATTTCTTCAGTATTTATAAAAAAATGGTGAATCAGAATAAGACTCTGGAACAGATTTATGATCTGTTTGCAGTACGTATTGTTGTGGATTCCGTCAAGGACTGTTATGCGGCCCTCGGTGTCATCCATGAGATGTATAAGCCGATTCCCGGACGCTTCAAGGATTATATCGCGATGCCCAAACCCAATATGTATCAGTCTCTTCATACGACGCTGATCGGTCCCAAGGGAGCACCCTTTGAGATCCAGATCCGTACCTATGACATGCACCGTACTGCTGAATATGGTATCGCAGCCCATTGGAAGTACAAGGAGGGGCAGGATGGCAAGAGTGGTACAGCCAATTCCGAGGAAGAGAAGCTGGCCTGGTTAAGGCAGGTACTGGAATGGCAGAAGGATATGTCTGATAATAAGGAATTCCTGAGTCTGATTAAGAATGATTTTGATTTATTCTCTGACAGTGTATACGCATTTACACCGACGGGAGATGTTAAGACGCTGCCGGCAGGCTCCAATCCGATTGACTTTGCATATGCAATCCACAGTGCAGTCGGTAATAAGATGGTCGGAGCAAGAGTGAACGGCAAATTGGTTCCGATTGATTATGTGATCCAGAACGGAGACCGCATCGAGATCATGACTTCCCAGAACTCCAAGGGTCCGAGCCGTGACTGGCTTGCCATTGTTAAGAGTACACAGGCGAAGAATAAGATCAATCAATGGTTCAAATCAGAATTAAAAGAAGATAATATCACCAGAGGCAAGGAATTAATCATTACTTACTGCAAAGCTAAGGCAATCGTGGTCAGTGATATCGTTAAGTCTGAATTTACCAGTGTGGTGATGCGCAAATATGGCTTCCGTGATTGGGATTCCGTACTTGCTGCTGTCGGACACGGCGGCTTGAAGGAAGGCCAGATTGTCAATAAGCTTTTGGAAGAATATAAAAAGAAGAATAAAAAAGAAATTACCGATGAGAACGTACTTGATACAATCGCTGAGATTAAGGAGAAAGCACCTCAGAAGAAATCAAAGAGCGGTATTGTTGTAGAAGGTATCCATGATGTGGCAGTGCGCTTTTCTAAATGCTGCAGCCCGGTACCAGGTGACGAAATCGTTGGATTTGTTACCAGAGGCAGAGGAGTGTCCATCCACCGCACCGACTGCATCAATGTAATCAATCTTCCGGAGGAAGACCGTGCCCGTCTGATTGACGCGGAATGGAATGTTGCCGACGGCAAGAATCCCGGCGGAGTATACAGCGCAGAGATTAAAATCTATGCCAATAACCGAACCGGAGTCCTGGTGGATATATCCAAGGTTCTTACAGAGAATAAAATTGATGTAACTTCAATGAATGTAAGAACAAGTAAGCAGGGAACCGCTACCATCAGTATAGGCTTTGAGATTAACGGAAAAGAACAGCTGAATGAAATCATCACTAAGATCCGTAATGTGGAAAGTATTCTTGATATTGAACGTACCGCAGGATAAAGTATTGTGCATAATAAATGAATGATTACAACAAGAAGCACGCTAACGTGCTTTTTGCATATCTATCCTATATACGACAGAGCCGAATAAGTTATGATTCTTATTGCGATTGCGGTAAGATTCGTCGGCAGAAAGGAGCATTCTTATGAGTAATCTAAAAATGAAAAACCTGGTACTTGGGATGGTACAGACCAACTGTTATATTATCAGTAACGAGGCTGCCAAAGAAGCGATTGTTTTTGATCCGGCCGATGATGCTGACAGAATTGAACAATACCTCAAGGCAAATGACCTCGTGTGCAGGGGAATCCTACTCACGCATGGTCATTTCGACCATATCCTGGCTGCTAAGGAGTTAGCGGAAGCTGTTGAGGCTCCTATCTATGCCCATGAGTCAGAGGCTGCATTATTAAATAGTCCCGAGCTTAATTGTTCTTCTCAAATTCATAGGGAGTGCAGTCTGGTTCCTGATATATTGCTCAAGGACGATGAGCTCCTGCAGCTGGCTGGTTTTACTATTAAGGTAATCCATACGCCGGGGCATACCAGCGGTGGTGTCTGCTATTATTTTACCGGTCATGATATTTTAATCAGCGGTGATACGCTGTTTCGTGAATGCATTGGAAGATCCGATCTTCCGACCGGCAATGGCAGTGTATTGGTGGAATCCATCCGGAATAAACTGATGCTTTTCGATGATCAGGTAATCGTATATCCTGGTCATGGCAAGCCAACAACCATCGGATATGAAAAGGATCATAATTTTTATATATCCGATGATCCGGATTTGTTTGATATGTGAATTTAGATCAGTACCTACTCCTGTTTATCATCAGGATAGTATAATGGGCTGTATCTTAGGATACCTTCAATGGTATCATGGAGGTAATATTATAATAATTATTGTTTTATCTGATAAAGCTTATGAAAATGATGTTTACCCTCTGGTAAAGGCCTTCTGTCCCGAGGATACGATGAAGGTATATTCCAGAGAGGAATATGACCTGGAACAGCAGGAGCTAAAGCAGGTGGTATCTGAGGAAGCCACGGTAAAGGCACCCTGGGTCATTACCATGGATATTCAAAAAGACCGGATCGCCATTAAAAATGTTGATGGCGCAGGTGGAATTAATTCAATGGAATTATCACCTGATTTATCGAAAGCCCAATATAAAAATGCAATGAAACGCTTTCTATATCAGCTGCTTTCGAAAACAACCGATAAGACCTTGCCCTGGGGAATCTTAACCGGAATAAGACCGACTAAATTAGTCTATGATATGTTGGAGAAGGACCAGAGGGAGGATGAAATCTTTCATAGAATGAGGGGAGAATATCTCTGCTCCGACAAGAAGACCACAATGAGTATCCGTATTGCCAGAAGAGAGCTTGAGCTGTTGGAAGAGATGGATTACCGCAATGGCTACAGCCTGTACATCGGAATTCCCTTCTGCCCGACTACCTGCCTTTACTGCTCCTTTACCTCTTATTCCATAACGAAGTATTCCAATCTGGTGGAAGATTATCTGTCAGCATTGGAAAAGGAGATTATATATGCTTCTACCTGCCTGCCTGATAAAAAGCTGACTACCGTATATCTTGGCGGCGGAACTCCGACAACCTTAACAGCAGAGCAGCTGAAGCATCTTCTTGGCTTGGTAAAGAAGCATTTTGATTTTGCTCATGTTAAGGAATTTTGTGTGGAAGCCGGAAGGCCTGACAGTATCACCAAAGAGAAGCTGCAGGTGCTCAAAGGGTGGGGTGTGGACCGAATAAGCATCAATCCGCAGAGCATGCAGCAGAAAACCCTGGACATCATCGGAAGACGACATACGGTTGAGGATATTAAGGCGGCTTTTCAGTTGGCAAGAGAAACCGGACATGATAATATCAATATGGATATCATCATCGGTTTGCCGGGGGAGAATCCGCAGGAGGTTGCAGATACCCTAAAGCAGATCAAGGAATTAAATCCTGACAGCCTTACCGTCCATACCCTGGCATTAAAGCGTGCTGCCAGACTCAATATCGAAAAAGAAAATTATTCCGAACTCAGGGCATCGGATGTTCCCAGAATGCTTGAAGAAGCGATTGAATTTGCACAGGAGAACGATTATCTCCCGTATTATCTTTACAGACAGAAGAATATGGCAGATAATCTTGAAAATATCGGTTATGCCAGATACGGTAAAGAAGGACTGTATAATATTCTCATCATGGAGGAGCAGCAGACCATACTTGCCCTGGGCGCTGGAGGAATGTCGAAATTCGTATTCCATGAACAAAACCGGATTGAACGGGTTGATAATGTGAAAAGCGTAACGGATTACATCGGTAGAATTGATGAGATGATCACCCGCAAGCGTGAATTCATAGATGCTAATATAAACTTTTTATAAATAGAACGGAGGACTAAGATGATTACACAAAGACCGAAAGGAACACAGGACTGGTATGGTTCCAATATGCATAAGCGTACCATTATTGAAGGCATTGCCAGAAAAATCTGCAAAGCATATAACATTAAGGAGATTATTACTCCTGCTTTTGAGCATACCGTGCTGTTCCAGAGAAGTGTCGGCGAAACAACGGATGTAGTTCAGAAGGAAATGTATACCTTTGAGGATAAAGGAAACCGCAGTATTACTTTAAAGCCTGAGGGTACGGCAGGTGCGGTACGTGCTTATCTGGAAAACAGCCTTTATGCGGAGAGCCAGCCGACGAAATTATTCTATTTTACCCAGGCATTCCGTTATGAGAATCCCCAGAGCGGACGTCTTCGCCAGCATCACCAGTTTGGAATCGAATTCTTTGGTTCCTCCAGCCCCTTGGCTGAGGTGGAGCTGATTACCCTGCTCACAGAATTTATGAAGGAGCTGGGATTAAAGGGAGCTAAGCTTCATATCAACAGTATCGGCTGCGGTAATTGCCGTAAGACCTATAACGAAGCTTTATTAGCATATCTTAAGCAGCATGAGGAAAAGTTATGTCCTACCTGCCGTGAGCGAATGCAGAAAAACCCGCTCCGTGTCATCGATTGCAAGGTACCTTCCTGCAAGGTAATTGTTAAGGATGCACCAAGAACAATTGAATACCTGGATGACGAGTGTAAAAATCATTTTGAAGAATTACAGAATCTGTTAACAGAACTTGACATCCCGTTTGAAGTAGATACTGGAATTGTCAGAGGTCTGGATTATTATACGAAAACCGTGTTCGAATTTGTCACTGCGGAAGGCTTTACCCTTTGCGGCGGTGGTCGTTATGACAACCTGATACATGAGGTTGATGAGAAGCAGGATATTCCCGCGGTCGGCTTCGGCTTTGGAATTGAACGTATCATTAACGAGCTTGCTGCAGAAGGAGTGGAGCTTGCACCGGAACCGGCGGTAGAGCTGTATGTCGGCATATTAGGTAAGGACGCAAAAGCGGCCGGCTATCAATTGGTGCAAAAGCTTCGCAGTGCCGGAGTCATTGTAGAGACGGATTATATGGAACGAAGTGTGAAGGCTCAGATGAAATACGCCAATAAGATTGGCGCCAAGAATACAGTAATTATTGGAGCAGATGAATTGGCAAACAACAAGGCGAATGTAAAGAACATGGAAACAGGAGAACAGACGGAAGTTGCCTTAGATAAGATTGCTGAGATGTTTGTCGGATAAGTGGAAGAATGAATTGAATAATATATAATATAGGCCCTGAATGTGTTGTCTTTGGATGAAGCATTCAGGGCTTTTTCTTCATGACAAATGAATGGGCTTGCCATTTCATCTTGTTTATTCAAAAAATTAAAACGACAAGATATTACACGTATTGACAAAGGTCGATGCAATAATTATAATGAATTTATAGATGTAAGTGATTACTTACATCCTTCAATATATTAGAAATAACAAGCTACACACTAGAAAGCTGACAGGAGGATAGCATAAGCGAATACGGAATAATTGAGAAAAGCGTGATTAACAAAGTCAGAAGAGGAAGCATGGTAATAGTGCGGAAAGAATTGTGAAAAATCCAATAATTCCAAAGTGAATTATAAAGCATAATTCACTTTAGAAAGAACTCCAAAATGAAATCCATTGGAAATTCATTTTGAACTTCTTTCAGGTACTGATTATGATGCCGCAGGCGGCATTATGGGCGCTAGTGTGAATACATATTTGGAGGAGGAAAATCTATGTTTAAGAAAATATCTACGAGATTAATTACAGGGTTTTTAATTATTTCATTCATCGGTGCAGCTCTTGGAATATTTGGCGTATATAACCTACATAGGATGAATGATGCGGATAAGCAGCTGTATGAAAATAATACAATGGGTATTTACTATTCGAGCAGTGCAGGTACATTTTTTCAACGTATTCGATACTTATTATTAGAGATGACCCAGTTGGAAACAAAGGAGGAGAGAGATGCCTCCGTTACTAAGGTACAGGACTTTATAGTAACAATTGAAGATAACCTGACAAAATACGGAGCTAACCTCAAGGATGAAAAGCATCGTCAGCAATATGACGTTCTTATGAAGGATTTAACTGATTTTCAGGGTTATTGTGAACAGATCTATCAGGCAGAGCAGGATGATAATATGACGCTCATTAAACAGATTCTGATGGTAGATGCAGATAAGACGATTATGGATTTGAAGGATCAGCTGGAACAGTTGCTTACTTATAATATTGATAAAGCGGCAGCTGCATCCAGGGATAATCAGAAGCTTTCCGATTTTACTTCCTTGATTATGTACATATTTATCCTGATTGGCGTTGGATTATCCGTAATTTCTGGTGTTATGATTTCCCGTTCCATCAGCAAGCCAGTCAAAATGCTTGTCACTGCGGCAGACAAGCTTGCCCTTGGTGATGTGAATACGAATATCAATTATCATAAGAAGGATGAAATCGGTAAGTTAGCCGAATCCTTCAGTAAAATGATCGATAATATCCGAATGCAGGCTAAGACTACAGAAAGAATCGCAGATGGAGATATGACTGTGGATGTAGATGTCAGATCCGAGAATGACCTTTTAGGCAAAAAACTTTACGAAATGGTACATAAAAACAATGAGCTGCTCACCAGTATTGCCGGCTCCTCTGAACTAGTGGCTGTAGGTGCCAGACAGGTGTCTGAAGCTGGAATGGCATTATCCCAGGGTGCTACGGAACAGGCGAGTGCAATAGAGGAATTAACTGCTTCCCTCGAACAGATTTCCTCACAGACACAATTAAATGCAAAGAATGCGGGGCAGGCAAACGAATTAGCGGTGAATGCTAAGGTTAATGCTATCCAGGGTAACAGTCAGATGCAGGAAATGCTCAGGGCGATGGAGGAAATTAATGAATCCTCAGCAAACATTTCCAAGGTAATTAAGGTGATTGATGATATTGCTTTCCAAACCAATATTCTTGCTTTGAATGCAGCTGTTGAGGCAGCAAGAGCCGGTCAGCATGGCAAGGGCTTTGCCGTTGTTGCCGAAGAAGTGCGCAATCTTGCAGCTCGTTCTGCGAATGCAGCTAAGGAGACAACGGATATGATAGAGAGTTCGATCCGTAAAGCAGAAGGCGGTACCAGAATAGCCAAAGATACTGCTGATGCACTAAATAACATAGTAAAAGGGATTGAAAAAGTAGCTGTATTGGTGAGTGACATCGCAACAGCCTCCAGTGAGCAGGCAATGGGCATTACTCAGATTAACCAGGGGATAAGCCAGGTTTCCATGGTAGTTCAGACCAACTCAGCTACCTCCGAGGAAAGTGCATCCGCCAGTGAACAGCTTTCCAGTCAGGCAATGAAGTTAAAGAATACGGTAGGACAGTATAAATTAAGACAGAATACAAAAGTGATGAATCTTTCCAATGACATCAGTCCGGAGGTATTAATGATGCTGGAGGATATGGCGGCCAGGAAAAGATCAGAAAACCAGAAGCCGGAAGAAACAAGCGATAAAAATGCAGCAGATAAACCAAAAATCATTCTAAGTGACAGGGAATTCGGTAAATACTAAAGATCTGCACGAAGCATAGAATCTTGGCCAAGCGGAACAATAAACATATAATGGATATAGATGTAAATAATTACTACGGGTAGGTGATGAATATGGGAATTAATTTATTGCATAGGAAAGAAAGACTGATTCTAACAACAATTGATATCATTGATGAATTGGGAATCCAGAAGCTGACTACAAGGGAAATAGCAAAGCGGCAGGGAGTGTCGGAAGCAACTATTTTTCGTCATTTCGAGAATAAGAATGAATTATTACTGGCAGTTCTGGATTACTTTACTCAATTTGATGCAGATATGCTGCAAACAACCAAGTTGCGTAATTTCAAACCTTTGGAAGCATTGCAGTATCTGATTACCTCCTACGCCGAATATTATGAGAACTACCCCGCAATAACATCAATCCTGCAGCTTTTTGATGTACTGCGTTATGAACCTGATTTATCTGAAAAGGTAATAAAAATACAGACTGACCGAACAGCAATGTTTAGTCATCTGGTGAAAGAAGCAATGAATGCAGGTGAGATTAGTAAAGAGGTAGATTGTGATACGATGGCCGTGATGATATTAGGCTTGTTCCGGGAATTGTGTTTTAACTGGAAAATAAGTAATTGCTCATTTTCCTTAAAGGAGAGAAGCCAGGTAGCACTGAAGATGTTGTTAGATGCCTTTCATACGAATACGAACGTACCGTGACGCTACGTAAATTGTATTATATACCAATGAGGAAGATGCGGAGGCAAATATGAAAAAAGTAATGATCGTAGATGATGCGGCATTTATGAGAATGGCAATTAAAAACATTTTAGTGAAGTATGATTTTGAAATTGTAGATGAAGCGGAAAATGGCCAAGTTGCTGTGAACAAATATAAAGAGAAAAAGCCTGATATCGTTACTATGGATATTACAATGCCTGAAATGACGGGAATTGATGCATTAAAGGCAATCATGGCATACGATCCGAATGCTAAGGTAGTCATGGTTTCAGCAATGGGACAGGAGCAGATGATAATGGAAGCAATTATGAGCGGAGCCAGATCCTTTGTCGTGAAACCTTTTAAAGAGGATTATGTAATACAGACGTTGACGAAAATATAGCTGTAAAGAATGATGTGTTCAGGAGGTGATCCAATGTCAGACCAATATACCAACGAACCTTTGCTGGATATGTTTCTTTTTGAAACAGAGCAGCTGCTGGAGCAATTGGAGCAATCCGTTATCAGCAGTGAAAAGGAAAGTAATTTCAGCGAGGAAGCAATTAATGAAATCTTCAGGATCATGCATACGATTAAGGGCTCTGCAGCAATGATGCTGTTTGATAATATTGCAAAGCTCGCACATTCCATAGAAGATGTCTTCTTTTATCTTAGAAAAGAAAGACCTTCGGATGTTGACTGCACGGTTTTATCCGATCTTGTTTTAGAAGGAATTGATTTTATCAAAACAGAAGTTGATAAGATTAAAAATAAATTACCGGCTGATGGTACTGCTGATGCCTTAGTAGAAACCATGAAGGGGTATTTATCACAGCTAAAACAGGAAACGAAGCCGGAAACAATGGAAGCGGCTCCTGCAGAACCCGAGAAGCAGCAATATTACATCAGTCAGGTTAAGACTGATACGGCTGAATGTAATAAGATTTACAAAGCAGTAATCCATTATGAAGATGGCTGCGAGATGGAGAATATCCGTGCTTATACGATCATTCATAATCTGAAGGATATTGCCAGTGAGATTACATATGTGCCGTCCGATATTATAGACAGCGATGAAAGTATTCATGTCATTCGCAGGGACGGATTTCAGATCTTCTTAAAAACAAACCTGGATTACAGGAGAATGTTCGAGTTCTTTAACCAGACCATCTTTCTAAAGGATCTTGAGCTGATACAGCTTGAGCATGACTATGAGTTTAAGAAGATAGAATTGGATCATAATAAAATACCTGCTCTTAATGACATGGTGAAGGAATTGAAAGAGAAACCAATGCATACGGAGCGAACGGATAAGGATACTGTATCAACCAATACCGCTCAAAGCATCATCAGTGTCAGTGTTTCAAAATTGGATAAGCTGATGGATCTCGTAGGTGAGATGGTCATTGCTGAAGCCATGGTTATACAGAACCCGGATTTGAGGGGCCTGAATCTGGCGAATTTTGTGAAAGCCTCCAGACAGCTGAGCAAAATAACTTCGGATATTCAGGACATGGTGATGTCCATCCGAATGGTTCCCCTATCCGCAACCTTTAATAAAATGCACCGGATTGTCCGTGATATGTGCAAAAAGCTGGATAAGGATGTAGATCTGGATATTATCGGTGAAGAGACCGAGGTTGACAAGAATATTATTGAGCATATTTCCGATCCGTTAATGCATCTGGTCCGCAATTCCATAGATCACGGAATTGAGATACCGGAAGAAAGAATTGCATTAGGTAAAGCAAGGAACGGAACAATAACCCTGGAAGCCAAGAATGCAGGAAGTGACGTTCTTATCATAATTCGTGACGATGGTAGAGGTCTAAACAAAGATAAAATATTAAAGAAAGCAAAAGAAAATAATCTTCTGTTCAAGAATGAAGAGGATATGACGGACAAGGAAATATTTAACCTTATCCTGCTTCCGGGCTTTTCAACCAAAGACAACGTGACAGAGTTCTCCGGCCGTGGTGTTGGCATGGATGTGGTAAGAAAGAACATCGAGGCAGTGGGCGGTACTCTATCCGTAGACAGCGCAGCAGGGAAAGGGACAGTCATTACCTTGAAGATTCCCCTAACCCTGGCAATCATCGATGGTATGAATATTAAGGTCGGTAAATCAAGATATACGATACCAACCATAGCCATTAAGGAATCCTTCAGACCAAAGGAAGGAGATATAATCACCGATCCGGATGGTAATGAAATGATCATGGTAAGAGGACAATGCTATCTGATCAGGCGTCTGCACGAGCTGTATAAGGTTAAGACGGACATTACGAAATTCACAGATGGAATTATTATTATGATAGAACAGGATGAGAAAACCGTATGTGTATTTGCTGATGAATTACTGGGACAGCAGCAGGTTGTTGTAAAAGCACTTCCGCAATACATACAGAATTTTAATAAAGTGCGGGGACTTGCCGGATGCACCCTTCTTGGAGATGGAAGCATCAGCTTAATTCTCGATGTTGCTCGTATGTTTCACTAAACTCAATCAACAGTTAAAAGGAGGAATAGATTATGTCTGATCTATTTGATAATGTAGCAGATATGGAGGAAGATACACAGAAGGACAGATATCTTACTTTTGTAATCGCAAGTGAATGCTATGGTATAGAAATAAAGTACGTAACAGAAATCATTGGAATTCAGGCAATTACCGAGATTCCGGAGCTGCCCGAATATGTCAGGGGAATTATCAATCTGAGAGGAAAAATCATTCCTGTGATCGATGTCAGAATTCGCTTTAGAAAAGAAAAGAAGGAATACAATGACAGAACCTGTGTAGTTGTCGTTGATATTAAGGACATTTCAATCGGGCTCATCGTTGATAGTGTGGCGGAAGTCCTCACGATACCGGAACAGGACATTGTTGATCCGCCACAGGTTAACAAAGCATCCAATAACAAGTATATCAATAAAATCGGCAAGGTTGGTAACGAAGTAAAGCTGCTGCTGGATTGTGAAAAGCTGCTTACGGATAATGAGCTGGAAAGCTTAAGTGAAGTACAATAATCAATACAAAAGGATAACATATAATACATAACTTTGACGAGAGCTAAAGCTCCCGTTCCCTGAGGAGGATCTAATATGAAAAGATTCAGTGATTTAAAAATCAGAACGAAACTTATTATATGTTTTATTACTCTGGCATTTTTTACCGGAGTTGTGGGGGTCTTTGGAATTATTAATACAAAAAGTATGTATGAAAACAGCAGGGCAATGTATGAAAAGGATTTCATGCCTGCCCAGCATCTAAAGGAAATTCAGGTTGCATATGAAGAAATACGAGCTAATCATATCTTATCCGTATATGATACGGACACCAGCAAACTTCAGTCAAGGTTAGATAAGATCGACCAATCAATCAAACAGGTTGATCAGTTATTCAATGATTATGAAAAAGCTATTCGCAATGAAGACGAACAGGCTTTATTCGATAAGGTAAAGGCCAGCAATCTGGAGTATGGGAAATTACGTACCGCCAGCCTGGAATTAGTGAAAAACGGAGACAACGCTCAGGCTGTTGCTGCTTTATCGAATGTTACGGCCTCCAGAGAAAAGGCAACTTCTGATCTACAGGCACTGGTAGATTATAACATGAACCTGTCCATGGAAAAGGTGCAGCAGAACAAAACGAATTACAATGGTCTGTTAGTTTGGATGACTATAATTATCATTACTGTAGTCGTAATCGCCATTGTGCTTGGAATCATCGTATCGGGTATTATCAGCAAACCGGTGAACCAGATGGTGAAAGCTGCTCATAGACTTGCTCTGGGTGATGTGGGCGTAAGTATTGATATCACCAGCAGGGATGAGGTGGGAAGCCTTGCGAACAGTTTTAAAGAAATGATAGAAAATATCCGGCTGCAGGCACATACGGCTGAGCGGATAGCGGATGGAGATCTTACGGTTGATGTGGTAATACGATCCGAAAATGACCTCTTAGGGAAAAAGCTTGAACAAATGGTACATAGCAACAACGAGGTGTTATCCGGTATTGCTGCAGCTGCAGAGCAGGTTGCAGTAGGTGCCAGACAGATATCCGATTCCAGCATGGCACTTTCTCAGGGAGCAACGGAGCAGGCCAGCTCCGTAGAGGAATTAACTGCATCCCTGCAGGAAATCGCTTCTCAGACAGAATTGAATGCGCAGCATGCAGGTGAGGCTAATGAGCTTGCAGAAAGTGCGAAGCAGAATGCGATAAAGGGTAACAGCCAGATGAAGGAAATGCTGAAGGCGATGGTTGATATCAATGAATCCTCTGCTAATATTTCAAAAGTTATTAAAGTAATTGATGATATTGCCTTCCAGACGAATATTCTTGCCCTGAATGCCGCAGTTGAGGCAGCAAGAGCAGGACAGCATGGGAAGGGCTTTGCAGTTGTAGCTGAGGAGGTCAGGAATCTGGCTGCACGTTCCGCAAGCGCTGCAAAAGAGACAACTGATATGATTGAGAGCTCAATCAGGAAAGCGGAAGGCGGCACCAAAATCGCCAGGGACACTGCACAAGCGCTGGATAATATCGTAGCAGGTGTTGAGAAGGTCGCCGAGCTTGTAAGTAACATCGCGATTGACTCCAATGAACAGGCAATGGGCATCACGCAGGTAAACCAGGGCATTATGCAGGTATCCCAGGTAGTACAGACGAATTCGGCAACATCGGAAGAGGGTGCAGCTGCAAGTGAAGAGCTTTCGAGTCAGGCAGAATTACTCAAGGAGACAGTTGGAAGATTTCAGCTGAAGGATACCCACCAATCCATAAGGACTCATGAGAATATCAGCCCGGAAGTATTAAGGCTGTTGAAGAATATGTCGGCTACTTCATCAAAACCCAAGATCCATTTTTAGTAAAAGCATTCGTTTTCTCAACAACAGGTGATAAGGGGATTGTCTATGATTACAATTACAAAAAATGAATTCGGCCAATTAACTGCATTCATAAAAGCGAATTACGGAATACACTTAAAGGCTGAGAAAGAGGCTCTGGTAATCGGAAGACTCCAAAATGTATTGGTGCAAAAGGGATTTAAAAGCTTTTCAGAGTATTATGATTATATCCTTGAGGATAAATCAGGAATTGCAGTTTCTACCTTACTGGATAAAATAACAACCAATCATACCTTTTTTATGAGAGAAGCAGATCATTTTCAATATTTTAAAGAGGTTGTTCTCCCATATTTTGCAGATATGATTACGGACAAGGATTTCAGACTCTGGTGTGCGGGCTGCTCCTCCGGGGAGGAGCCCTACACCCTGGCAATGATAATCGATGAGTTTTTTGGTAAAGATAAGCTTAAATGGGATGCGAAGATTTTAGCAACGGATATCTCAAGCAGAGTCCTTGAGGAAGCAAAGAACGGTATCTATAATAACAAAGAGCTGGATACCCTTCCTTCCAAGTGGAAATTATCTTATCTTAATAAAATAGATTCGGAAACTTCTGTATTTCATGATAAAATTAAGAATGAGGTTATCTTTCGGAAGTTTAATCTGATGGAACCGGTATTCCCATTCAAAAAGAAATTCCACGTAATATTCTGCCGTAATGTTATGATCTATTTTGATGAGAAAACAAAGAACAGCCTCGTCAAGAAGTTTGCTGATTCCCTATTGCCAGGGGGATACTTGTTTATCGGGCATTCGGAGTCACTAAACCGTGAAGAATCCGGCTTGAAATATATTATGCCGGCAGTATACAGAAAATTATAAAAGGGATGTGAAGGATACATGCAAAAGAAAATTAGGGTTCTCATTGTTGATGACAGCATCCTGTTTCGGGAGGTCTTATTGCGAGGCCTTTCTGCTGACCCTTATGTAGAAGTGATAGCAACTGCAAGTGATCCTTTTGATGCCAGGGATAAAATTATTGCCTATGAACCGGACGTTATGACCTGTGATGTCGAGATGCCGAAGATGAACGGGATTGAGTTCATTCAGCGGCTGATGCCGCAGTATCCGCTGCCGATCATTGTTGTCAGCGCTACGTCGGGAACCGTATTTGATGCAATGAACGCAGGTGCCGTGGATTTCGTAGGCAAACCGGATTTATCCTCAAAAAACAGTGTTGAAAACTTTATGAATGACATGATTTCCAAGATTAAGATAGCTGTCAATGCTAAAGTTCAAAAAACCAATCAGGATAATCCGTCAAAGAAAATAGAAGGGACCTCGACGGCAGACACGAGCAGGATAATCGCTATCGGTGCTTCAACTGGCGGTACGGAGGCGATTTACAACGTACTGAAAAAGCTTCCTGCAGACATCCCGGGTATCGTGATTGTACAGCACATTCCGCCGAACTTCTCCCGTATGTTTGCAGAACGGTTGAATAGTACTACGGGGCTGGAAGTAAAGGAAGCAAAGAACGGTGATTTTGTGGAAAAGGGGAAGGTTCTGGTTGCTTCCGGTGATCGGCACATGATCATTAAGAAACTGGGGAACCGATATAAAGTAGAATGCTATACGGATGAGAAGGTGAATGGACATTGCCCTTCCGTCGATGTATTATTTGAATCGGTTGCAAAAGAGGCAGGTAAAAACGCCATCGGTGTCATTCTCACTGGTATGGGATATGACGGAGCGAAAGGTCTTCTTTCCATGAGGCATAAGGGTGCAAGAACCATAGGCCAGGATGAAAAATCCTGTGTCGTATATGGCATGCCTAAGGTGGCATTCAATATTGGTGCAGTGGAAAAACAGGTATCACTGGAGAGCATTGCCAATATGATCTATTCCATGTCTTGCGATTAATTGGTTTTGCAGATATTGGAACTAAATAAACGAAGGTTAGGATGATGGAACATGCATACTAATTTAATACCGGAAGAATTTTATGGGATGGCTGCTACGATATTATCCAATATCGGTGATGGAGTTATTTCAACAGATCTTAACAGTAAAATCATCTACATGAACCACATGGCTGAGGAAATATTATGCAGCAGTGCTGACACAACCATCGGAAAAAAGTTTGATGAGGTTTTTACTATCTATGATGTTGAAACCAAAAAACCAGTGGAAAGCCCGGTAACTTATGTTCTGGAACAGATGTCGCAGACCGGATTACAGAACAATACAGTATTAATTCAGAATCAAATTGAAAAATATATTTCAGCAACCTGTACACCCATTCATAACGCTGAGGATAAAATGGTGGGTGTCGTTGTCGTGTTCAGGGATATCACAAGACTGAAGCTATATGAACTAAATCATATTAATGAGGAAAATAATCTCAAAGCTATTTTTGATAACACTCCCGCAGGTATGATAATCGTTGATGAGGACTTTAAAATCCTGAGAGCCAATGAGACCGTAATCAATTATATCCATGCGAAGAGAGAAGATATCATCGATATGCGCTTTGGTGAAAGCATTAAATGCATTGGTTATTATGAAAACACCAGAGAGTGCACAGCTGGTGAAAGCTGCAGAAGCTGTGAAATCATAAAGGCGGTAAAAGCAGCTTATAAGTCGAATGCTGTTACAGTAAGTATTGAGATAAAATTGACTGTAATGAAAAAAGGGCATGCTACGGATTCTTGGTTCCGACTGAGTGTAAATCCTGTTGTCATGGATGGTAAAAAAAGAGTGGCAGTCACCTTTGTGGATATCAGCAAGAATAAACTGCAGGAAATACATGCCAGAGAAGCTAGAGATTATGTCTCGAATATCCTCAATCAGCTGCCTTTTGCAGTATGGATGGCTGATGAGGATTTTAATTGGAAATATAGCAATAAAACTATGGATGAAATTTCTGAAGCTGCGTTTAGCGTGAATCCATTAAGAGGATGGATCGAATTCATTCATCCTGAGGATGTGGAACATTTCTGGAGTATTATCAGTAAAGCGGTGGAAGAGAAGAGTTCTTTTATAATGGAGGCACGAGTCCGCATTAAGGATCGTGGTTATCGATGGGGGCTGATTTCAGGAACTCCTTATTATGAAAATGGGAAATATGCCGGTTACATCGGCTCTACTTATGATATTACGGAGAGAAAAGAAGCGGAAGAGGATTTAAAGCGCTATCAGGATTTACTGATAGCTGCAAAGGAAGCGGCCGAGGCTGCCAACAGAGCCAAGAGTGAATTCCTGGCTAATATGAGCCATGAAATCCGGACACCGATTAACGGAATTGTCGGCATGATAGATCTGACCTTGTTAACGGATATCAACGATGATCAGAGGGATAATCTGGTGACAGCTAAGGCCTGCGCGAATTCCTTAATAAAAATAGTGAATGATGTTCTTGATTTCTCTAAGATGGAAGCTGGTAAAATGACCTTGGAGAGCATGAATTTTGACCTCAAGGAATTGATTGAAGAGGTGATTCGTACACATTCACCCAGAGTATTTACCAAAGGCCTGGAACTTAATTATACCTTTTCATCTACGATCCCCAGGTACCTGAGAGGTGATCCGAACCGGCTTCGCCAGATATTAAATAACCTTATCAGTAATGCGGTTAAATTTACAGAGCATGGAGAAGTAATCGTTACTATAAAATGTATTCAGCTTACCAAAGAGGAAGTTGAATTAAAATTCTCGGTTTCTGATACGGGAATAGGAATAGCGAAAGATGACTTATCAAAGCTGTTCCATAGCTTCAGCCAGATTGAAAATACTTTTACCAGGAAGTATGGAGGGACAGGCCTGGGACTGGTTATAACCAAGCAGCTGGTTGAAATGATGGGTGGAAAGATAGAAATAAAAAGTGGACTGGGAAGAGGGAGCGATTTTTACTTTCATCTGAAATTTAAGATTGGAAAGCCAATACCGGAGAAAAAACAAGCTGCTTCCTATATCGAAAAAACGCAAAAACCCCTTCATATCCTCCTGGTTGAGGACGATCAGATTAATCAGAAGGTAATCTGCAAGATGCTGCTTGAGAAAGGTCATACGGTAACAACTGCTGATAATGGAATATACGCGCTGGAGTGCTTTGTACAGGAAAAGTTTGATGCGATTTTGATGGATATTCAGATGCCTGTGATGAATGGAATCGATGCGGCATATAAGTTAAAGCAGATGGAAGGTTGGAAGAAGCATACTCCCGTAATTGCATTGACTGCATATGCCTTACCGGGTGACAGGGAACGATTTTTAAATATGGGTATGGATGCCTATGTGGCGAAACCAATTCAGATGGAGGAACTTTTCTCGGTCCTGGAGCAGGTAACCACAAAAACATCAGCTGAGACACCGCATAATGTTACCATATCAGAAGACGGAGAAGTAATATTCTCCTATGAAGGTGCAAGGCCCCTAAGGGACCATCCGGATTATGCTTTGACGGAAATCGCCGAGAAAATCGGTGCCATGAATGATGAGATGGAATGGGGCAATATAAGCAATATCGAGAAGCTGGCCAGTGAGACCAAAAGGATATCCAATCATCATGACATAACGGATATTAAAGACACTGCATTTAAAATAGAACTGGCAGCACGACGAGGAAATGAAACTGAAGTGAAAAAATATGTTGATCAGATAAACGAAGAGTTTAAAATCTATCAGGGTTCAAATCAATAGGAGGCGCCAATGAGAATATTAATAGCGGAAGATGATTTAACAAGCAGAAAATTTTTATTTAAATTCCTATCAAAATACGGAGAATGTGATTTGGTAATAGACGGACTGGAGGCTTTGGATGCTATGCTTATATCCATGAAAGAGAATAAACCCTATGATTTGATCTGTCTTGACATCATGATGCCGAAGGTAGATGGAGTAAAGGTGCTAAAGCATATTAAAGAACTTGAGACGCAAAAGGGAATTTTACCGGGAAAAAGATCAAAAATTATCATGACAACCGCACTTGCTGAAACACAATTTGTCCAAAATGCCTTTGAAATCGGCTGCGATGCCTATGCAGCAAAGCCGATTGACACGGATAAGTTTGTTGAGGTATTATTAAAACTGGGTTTAATACAAAATACATTATAGACCTGGAGGGTTCCTATGGTAAGACATATCGTAGCATGGAATTATGCAGAAGGTTTTACGGTGGAAGAAAAACTTGAAAAAGCATCGGCGATGAAGAAAGAGCTTGAAAATCTTAAAAATCTTATTCCGGGGATCATATCGATTCAGCTTTATACGGAACCTCTTGAAACATCGGATTCTGATCTTCTGCTGGATAGCATATTTGAAAGTGAAGAAGCATTAATAGCTTACATTGTTCATCCGGAGCATGTCAGGGTGGGTACAAATTATGTAAAGCCGAATGTAGTTAATCGTAAGTGTATTGATTTGAACATGTAACAGAATAGAATATGCATCAGAACAGAATAGAATATGCAGCAAATTAGCTGAAGGGGAGCGTTCCTGATTACCGCTCCTCTTTTTATTCAGTAGATAGACTATCGATTGGGAGATGATACTGAGATAGGTAAAAAACCTGTAGACAGATACTGCAAAATGCATTAAAATAAAAGGCATTGAAAAGGTTTAAAATAACATAAACAAACGATAGATTGAGATAAAGGAGAAGAAAAACCATGGCAGAATCAATGAAGGGTTATCACAGAAGCCACAGATGTACTGAAGTATCGAATAAGAATATCGGTGAGACAGTAACAGTGATGGGTTGGGTTCAAAAAAGCAGAAATAAAGGTGGAATCATATTCATAGACTTAAGGGATCGTTCCGGTCTTTTACAGATAATATTTGAGGAGAGCGACTGTGGAAGCGACAATTTCTCTAAGGCTGAGAAATTAAGAAGCGAATTTGTCATCGCTGTAGTAGGAAAGGTTGTTGCCCGTTCCGGAGCAGTGAATGAGAATCTTGCGACCGGAGATATCGAGGTTCGAGCTACCGATCTTCGTATCCTATCCGAGGCAGAAACTCCTCCGTTCCAGATTGAGGAAGGCTCCAAGACCAAGGAAGAACTGAGACTCAAATACCGTTATCTTGATCTTAGAAGACCGGATCTCCAGAAAAACTTAATCCTTCGAAGCAAGGTGGCAACGGTAACCCGTCAGTTCCTCGCAGAGGAAGGCTTCCTTGAGATCGAGACACCAGTTTTGACAAAGAGTACTCCGGAAGGAGCAAGGGATTATCTGGTACCCAGCCGTGTGCATCCCGGTAACTTCTATGCATTACCGCAGTCTCCGCAGATATTTAAACAGCTTTTGATGTGTTCCGGTTACGATCGTTATTTCCAGATCGTAAAATGCTTCCGTGATGAAGACCTTCGTGCCGACAGACAACCGGAGTTTACCCAGATTGATATGGAATTATCCTTTGTGGATGTAGAGGATGTACTTGATGTCAATGAGCGTCTGCTGCACAAGATGTTTCAGGAGAGCATCGGTATCGATGTTCCGCTGCCGATCCAGAGAATGACCTATGCTGAGGCTATGGACCGTTTTGGCTCCGATAAGCCGGATATCCGTTTTGGATTTGAATTAAAGAATGTATCTGAGGTTGTGAAGGACTGCGGCTTCAGCGTATTTACAGGCGCATTGGCAAAAGGCGGTTCTGTCCGTGGTATTAACGCAGAAGGCCAGGCTGATATGCCAAGAAAGAAGATTGACGCGCTGGTTGATTTCGTTAAGGATTACGGTGCTAAGGGTCTTGCTTATCTTGCGATTGAAGCAGATGGTAGCTACAAATCCTCTTTTGCCAAATTCCTGACCGAAGATGAATTAAAAGCACTGGTTGCTGCCATGAACGGTAAGCCCGGAGATTTATTATTATTTGCAGCAGATGAAGATGATGTGGTATTTGCATCCCTGGGAGCCCTGAGAGTCGAGATTGCGAAAAATTTTGGTCTGCTTCATAAGGATGAATACAAATTCCTCTGGATTACGCAGTTCCCGCTCTTGGAATACTCCAAGGAAGAGGGCAGATATACTGCTAAGCACCATCCCTTTACCATGCCGATGGATGAAGATCTGGCACTTCTGGATACAGATCCCGGTAAAGTTAGAGCAAAAGCTTACGATATTACGCTGAATGGTACTGAGATCGGCGGAGGCTCCGTGAGAATTTTCCAGAGTGATGTTCAGGAGAAGATGTTTGAGGTGCTAGGCTTTACGAAGGAAGCTGCTTACGAACGCTTTGGATTCCTCTTAAATGCCTTCAAATATGGTGTTCCCCCGCATGCAGGCCTTGCTTATGGCTTGGATCGTCTGGTAATGCTGATGACGAAGGAAGACAGCATCCGTGATGTTATTGCATTTCCGAAGGTGAAGGATGCTTCCTGCCTAATGACTGAGGCTCCGAACAATGTTGATGATAAACAGTTGAAGGAGCTGGGTATTGGCATAACTGTGGAAGAAAACAATATATGGAACAAATAGGTTTTTGGCTGGCGTTAGGATACTTTGCTGCTATGAGTATCGCAGGCTTTGCCTCCATGGGAATAGATAAATACAAAGCTATTAAGAAGACCTGGCGCATTCCGGAACGTACACTGATCAGTATTGCCCTGCTGGGCGGAGGTATTGGATCATTACTGGGAATGCTGTTTTACCACCATAAGACAAAGCATATCAAGTTTACAATTCTTTTACCTATAACAGCTGTACTGGATATTTTCGCAATTTTAATAATACTTGAAGTTCTTAAGTAGCAGTCATTCTAAGGCTCCTACTTATGAAGTTCTTTGTCAGATATGAAATGATTATATAATAAGCATCATAAGACCGCTCATTGTTAAAAGGCAGCGGTCTTATCTATTTTTACTATATTATTTAAAAATCCTCATTAATTGATTGACAAACTGCACTATATTTGATACCATGGCTTTAAAGTGCCGAAGCTTTAAAGTGGTAAAGCGTCAGAGGGACGTTAGCGGAGAGAGAGGGAAATGGGATGGTAATCAAATTAGCATTATTAGCAGCGTTTTTTGTAGTCATGATTGCGGTAGGTATATATGCAAGAAGGCATGCTACCAGCGTAGGTGATTACGTACTTGGCGGAAGATCGGTTGGTCCTTGGATTACGGCCTTCGCTTATGGAACAACGTATTTCTCAGCAGTAGTATTTGTTGGATATGCAGGACAGTTCGGTTGGAAATACGGTATTTCCGCGACCTGGATAGGTATCGGTAATGCGATTATCGGTAGTTTGCTTGCATGGGTTGTATTGGGACGCAGAACCCGTGTCATGACACATCATTTGGATTCGACAACAATGCCGGACTTCTTCGGCAGCAGATATAACAGTAAGGCTATTAGGATTGTTGCTTCGGCAATTGCCTTTATCTTCTTAATTCCATATACAGCATCTATCTATAAAGGACTTTCCGGTTTGTTTGGTAAAGCCTTTGATGTTCCTTATTGGGTATGCGTATTGGGAATGGCGATATTAACCGGAATTTATGTTATTCTTGGCGGATACATGGCAACAGCCATTAACGATTTCATTCAGGGAATCATCATGCTGGCTGGTATTGTTGCAGTGATAGGTTCTGTAATACATAATCAAGGCGGTTTCCTTCATGCATTGAACAGTCTGGCTCAGATTAAAAGCGATAACCCGGTTACAATGGACCAGCCCGGGGCATTTACCTCCTTCTTCGGACCAGATCCGTTGAACCTGTTAGGAGTAGTAATTCTTACCTCTTTAGGAACCTGGGGTCTTCCGCAGATGGTACATAAGTTTTATACAATTAAAAATGAAAAAGCCATCAGAACAGGAACCATCATTTCCACGATCTTTGCGATCATCATCTCCGGAGGCTGCTATTTCCTCGGAAGCTTCGGAAGATTATATTCCGATGGAGTTGTGAAGGATGGTGTGGTTGCATTTGATGCCATTGTACCGAATATGGTTGCCACCTTATCCGACTTTCTGATTGGCATCGTAGTAATGCTGGTACTTTCAGCTTCCATGTCAACCCTGGCTGCATTGGTAATGACCTCAAGTTCCACTCTTACGCTTGATTTTATTAAAGGTAATCTTGTGAAGGATTTAAGCGAGAAGATGCAGCTTCTGATCATGAGAATAATGATTGTTGTGTTTATTGCTTTATCCGTAATTATTGCACTGAACCCTCCGGATTTCATTGCTCAGCTCATGAGTATTTCCTGGGGCGCTCTTGCCGGTTCCTTCCTGGCTCCCTTCTTATACGGGCTGTATTGGAAGAGAGTTACCAAGGCTGCTGTATGGGTTAGTTTTGCGACTGGTGTTGGCATTACCGTATCCAACTTATTTATCGGTTATATTAAGTCACCGATCAATGCAGGTGCATTTGCAATGCTTGCCGGTCTGGTCGTTGTTCCGGTTGTAAGTATATTGACTCCTAAGATGGACGATAAGAAAGTACAGGAAATCTTCTCCTGCTATGACGAGACGGTTACCGTACATGCCAAAAAGTCCATAGAGGAATAAGAATATTCAACCAATAGAAGAAGGTATTTATTTTATATTAGAAGCTGACTCAGAGGTTTTATCCAACATAAGGCCTTTGAGACAGCTTCTATTAGTGCGAAAAGGCTTAGATATATACGCCTGACACATAGAAGGAGGAAATTATGATTTGGGCAAAGGAAGAAACGCTTCCAAGAAAGGAAATGGAAGCCTTGCAGCTTACAAGACTGCAGGAGACAGTAAAAAGGATTTATGATAAGGTTCCAGCTTACCGTGAGAAGATGGCAGAGGCAGGAATAACACCGGAGGATGTCAGAAGTCTTGAGGATTTAAGACGGCTTCCGTTTACGAATAAGAAGGATTTAAGGGATAATTATCCCTTTGGATTATTTACAGTTCCGAAAAAGGATTTAGTGCGTGTGCATGCTTCCTCAGGAACTACAGGCAAACCTACGGTAGTTGGATATACGAAGAAGGATATTCAAACCTGGACGGAATGTGTATCTCGAATTGCTGCCATGGGTGGAGCCACAGAAGAGGATGTGGCACAGATCTGCTTCGGCTACGGAATGTTTACCGGAGCGCTCGGACTTCATTTCGGTCTTGAGAATCTGGGTGCTGCAGTTTGCCCTACTTCCTCAGGCAATACCCAGAAGCAGATTATGTATATGCAGGATTTTGAAACCACCTTGCTCGTAGCAACTCCTTCCTATGCGTTACATATCGGCGAGGTTGCAAAGCAGATGGATCTTGACCCGGCTAAGGATCTGAAGGTTAAGATAGCACTGGTAGGCGGTGAAGGCATGACGGAGCCGATGCGCCAGGAAATGTATAAAATCTGGGGATATGATATGAAGGTTACTCAGAATTACGGTATGAGCGAATTGATTGGTCCCGGTGTATCCGGTGAATGTCTAGAGCTATGCGGTATGCATATCAATGAGGATCATTTTATTCCGGAGATTATCAATCCGGATACCGGAGAAGTACTTCCCCCGGGAGAAAAAGGGGAATTAGTAATCACCTGTATCACCAAGGAAGCTCTTCCGTTAATCCGCTACCGTACCAAGGACATCACCAGGCTGATGTATGAACCCTGTAAATGTGGCAGAACAACAG
>DATMUM010000109.1:0-36200 GCA_035564175.1 Mobilitalea sp. | reverse complement strand
AGGTTATTTAGGAAATGATATAAAGCTGGGAAAATGGTTAAACTTAGATATAAATCTAAAACATATCTTAAAGGGTGTATTCCATCCATTATTCCCGAGAGTAAATTGACGCTATCATACAAGAATATCAATTGGACAAGTTATCTACTCTTTGATAAAATAACATTGTTGATATATTTTAACCATAAGATAATAAAACGGTAAATACTACAAACTAACATAGATTATAGCAATACGAAAATAATGAAGTATTGAGGAGTTAAGATGAGTGAGAGTATTTTAATTGTTGACGATGAGAAAGAAATTGCAGATCTTATTGAACTATATTTGAAAAATGACGGATACCAGGTATTTAAGTATTATTCGGGTCTCGAAGCATTAGAGTGCATACAGACAACAAAATTGGATTTGGCGATACTGGATGTCATGCTTCCTGATATTGACGGCTTTCGTATCTGTCAGAAAATAAGGGAGCAGCATTTTTTTCCTGTCATTATGTTAACGGCTAAGGTTGAGGATATGGATAAAATCATGGGCTTAACTCTTGGTGCAGATGATTATATCACGAAACCATTTAATCCCTTAGAGGTCGTTGCCCGTGTTAAAACGCAGTTAAGACGATATATGCGATATAATCATTCCGAAGGGAATAATCACAGCGAAAGGCATGAAGTGCAAAATCCCAGTGAATATGAATTCAATGGCTTGGTAATTAACAAGGATACGCACAAATGTCTGCTTTACGGAAAACCCCTTACGTTAACGCCAATTGAGTTTGCGATTCTTTGGTATCTGTGTGATCATAGGGGCAAGGTGGTATCCTCTGAAGAGCTTTTTGAGGCAGTATGGGGCGAAAAGTTCCTGGACAACAATAATACGGTTATGGCTCACATCGGCCGGCTGCGGGAAAAAATGAAGGAATCCTCAAAAAAACCGAAATTTATAAAGACAATATGGGGGGTTGGATATCAAATTGAATAACAGAAAAGTGAATTTAAAGAGAGCTTTGTCGTTTCGTATTCTATACCGCTTCTTTATTGCGATTATGATATATACCATAATTATGATTACCTCATTTTTTATCGCGAAGCAATTTTTAGGGCAATTTATTTGGTATAAGCAGGATTTCCTTTACCAGTTTTTTAATTTAATTGATGATAATTATATTGAATTTTTTATTGTTATCTGCGGGACCGGTTACCTGATTATATTCCTTTATTACTGGATGAAAACCCTTGGTTATCTGGAGAACATCATTAAGGCAACAGAGGTGATGTATAATACGAAGGATGAATTAATTGAGCTTCCCTTAGAATTAAAGGAAGTTGAATATCAGATGAATCAAATTAAGCTGGATATTCAGAGTAATGAACGGGCCGCAAAAGAGGCGGAACAAAGGAAAAATGATCTGGTGGTGTACCTTGCCCATGATCTGAAGACACCGCTTACCTCCGTAATCGGATATCTCACCTTGTTAAGGGATGAAAATCAGATTTCCGAGGAGCTGCGTGAAAAATATCTTTCCATATCTTTAGAGAAAGCAGAGCGCCTCGAGGAGCTGATTAATGAATTCTTTGAAATAACCCGTTTTAATCTTGCCAATCTTACGTTGGAATTAAGTAAGATAAATTTGACTCGTATGTTAGAACAGATTACTTATGAGTTTAAGCCCATGCTGGCAGAGAAGAGCTTAAGCTGTGTCATAAACGCAGAGCCTAATATCATGATAAAATATGATGTTAATAAGATGCAGCGGGTGTTTGATAATCTAATTCGTAATGCTATCAACTACAGCTTCCCCGGTGAGACAATTACCATATCAGCTATGCAGACAGATACAGGTGTTAAATTAAGCTTTTTAAATCATGGGAATACGATACCTTCTGAAAAGCTGGAGAGAATATTCGAACAATTCTACCGTCTGGATACCGCAAGAACCTCAAATACCGGCGGCGCAGGCCTGGGTCTTGCCATTGCCAAGGAAATTGTTGAACTTCATAAGGGAAAGATAACCGCACAAAGCGCCAATGATGTTATTGAATTCATAATCACCCTCCCCAATCCTTCGTAGGAAAAACGTAAGAATTATATAAGAAAATCATTATACTTTCATATAGAAAAACGGATAAAAAGCATTCTCATGTCTGGTAATATCATATTGCCTGGGACAACGAGGATGCTTTTTTGAATATAAGGGAGTAGCGAAGGAGAAGAACTATGAGAAGGAAAAAAATAGCGATTATATTTGGAGGATGCTCCAGTGAGTATCCTGTATCACTTCAATCGGCTTATGCCATCATTTCCAATATAGATGCCAGATGCTATGAGACGATTTTGGTAGGAATTAATAGAGAGGGCTCCTGGTTCCGGTACATCGGAAATATAGAAGATATAAAAGATGATACCTGGCACAAGGATGAAAACGTCTGTATTCCGGTAATGATTTCACCGGACCGCAAGCTTCACGGGATAATTGAACTAAGGAATGAGAGTATTAATTATGTAAGAATTGATGCAGCTTTTCCTGTATTACACGGGAAAAATGGTGAAGATGGAACGGTTCAGGGCTTAGTTGAATTAGCCGGTATTCCATTAATCGGTTGTGGCACCTTATGTTCCGCTCTATGCATGGATAAGGACAGAGCCCATAAGCTGGTTCAGGCTGAGGATATCAGTGTTCCGAGATCAATCGTAATATCGAAGCATTATGATAATGTAATCCTGTTTGATTTAACAAGGGATTTGAATTATCCGGTATTCGTAAAACCGGTGAAAGCAGGGTCCTCCTTCGGCATTACAAAGGTTTATGAAAAAAAAGATTTATCCGAGGCAGTCAAATTGGCGTTTACCTATGATAATGAGGTTATTATTGAGGAAAATATCGAGGGCTTTGAGGTAGGCTGTGCAATTATGGGTAACCAGGAATTAATTGTTGGAGAAGTGGATGAAATTGAGCTTGCCGAAGGATTTTTTGACTATACGGAAAAATATACGCTAAAGAGCTCCCAGATTCATATGCCCGCCCGTATTGATCAGCCGACGACGGACAGAGTAAAGCAGACAGCTGCTGCTATATATAAAACCCTTGGATGTAAAGGCTTTGCGAGGGTTGATATGTTTCTGACACCTGATAACAGGATTGTGTTTAATGAAGTTAATACCATACCGGGCTTTACTTCGCACAGCCGCTATCCCAATATGATGAAAGGTATCGGTCTGCCCTTTAAAGAACTTCTGTCCAGGCTGATTGAATTGGGGATGAAAGAATGAAAACTATTACATTTCATAAAAATGATATTCACAAAGGAAGTTTAATCCTTATTAATAAATTGTATCCTCTTGTATGTAAGGAAATCGGACGTAATATTTCTATGATTCCGGCATATCTGCAAAGTCCTGAAATACTTCTGGAAGTCAAAACGGCAGCAGTATTAACTCATCTTATCGGCTTGTTAAGATGTCAGGAGGACATTTTACCCGTCAGCGGTTATCGGTCCTATGAAGAGCAGCAGAGAATATATACGGATTCCCTGGTCAGGAACGGAAGAGAATTCACAGAAAAATATGTTGCTCTGCCTGATCAAAGTGAGCACCAGACTGGGCTTGCAATTGATCTGGCTTTAAAACAGGATAATATTGATTTTATACGGCCGGAGTTTCCCTATGAGGGGATATGTAATATATTCCGTGAAAGAGCACCCTTTCATGGCTTTGTGGAACGATATCAGAGGGGGAAGGAAGAGGTGACCGGTATAGCTCACGAGCCGTGGCATTTCCGCTATGTCGGTTATCCGCATTCCGTGATTATGACAGAGAATAATCTTGTCCTGGAAGAGTATATGGAGATTGTAAAATCCTACCCCTACGACGGAGAGCACTTAATAACGAATATGAATCAGCAGACTATAGAGATATTCTATGTAAATGCTTCTTCTACTCTTACAGAGATAGAATTACCGGATGATTCCATCTATCAGATTTCCGGCAATAACATGGATGGTTTTATCGTTACGTTATGGTGGTGAATACCATGAAGCAATCAAAGGAATATGGCGGAATTGATAATTTTAGGATAATAGCGGCTTTTCTGATTGTGGCAATTCATACCTCCCCGTTATCTGATGTAAATGAAATAGACGACTTTATCCTGACGCGTGTAATTGCCAGATCAGCTGTCCCATTTTTCTTTATGACTTCTGGATTTTTTATTTTTGCAGAAAGCGGAGATTTAACGAGGAAAATTATTCGATTTGTTAAGAAAACAGGATTATTGTACGGAATAGCGATTGTGTTATACCTTCCAATCAATATATATATGGGATACTTTCAGCAGGATCATTTGTTGCTTAATATCATCAAAGATTTGGTCTTTGATGGTACCATGTATCACCTATGGTATTTGCCCGCAGCCATGCTTGGCGCGGTTCTGGCAGCCCTGCTTATTCAAAGGATGTCATTACGAAGAGCATTTTGGATTTCATTGATTTTATATCTGATTGGACTATTTGGTGACAGTTATTATGGAATTTCAATAAGATCAGAAACATGGAAGGGGATATATAACGCCATTTTCCTGGTCTCTGATTATACACGTAACGGAATATTCTTCGCTCCTATTTTCTTTGTACTGGGTGGGATTTTTTCAAGAGATATGATACGGATAACGATGAAGAAAAGCCTGATCGGATTATCGGCTTCCTTGGTTCTTATGCTGGTGGAAGGTCTGCTGCTGCATAGATTCAATCTGATGCGTCATGACAGTATGTATCTTATGCTGATTGCCTGTATGTTTTTCCTCTACTGCGTTATCCTTCAATGGAAAGTATCCAGTCATAGGGCGTTTAGAGACATATCGATGATCATATATATCATACATCCTATGGTAATTGTTATTATTCGAGCTGTTGCTAAACCATTAAAGCTTCAGGAGCTATTCGTTAATAACAGTGTAATTCATTATGTGGTAGTTGCTTTCTGTTCGGGTATGTTTGCCCTTTGTGCGGCATTTCTTCTTAATAAAATAAAAACTAATAGGAGATCTACAGTTAATAATAGAACAAGCCGGTCGTGGATTGAAATAAATATACAGAATTTAAAATATAATGCCAGATTACTTCAAAGCCTTATGCCACCGGAATGTGTAATGATGGCAGTGGTAAAGGCGAATGCTTATGGTCATGGAGCTGTCAGGGTATCAAAATGTATGAATGAAAACGGAGTAAGAGCCTTTGCGGTGGCGACCATCGATGAGGGGATTGCATTACGAAAAAGAGGAATTCGTGGCGATATTCTGGTATTAGGCTATACGGATATTACCAGGACTGATCAGCTGAAGCATTACCGATTAATCCAGACAGTGATAGATTATGATTATGCTATTATGCTGAACAGCTGTAGAAAATCCGTAGAAGTGCATATTAAAATAGATACTGGTATGCACAGATTGGGCATATGTGCAGAGAATATCGATAAAATTTCAGAGGTTTTTCAGTTGAAAGGACTGAAAATAAGTGGTATCTATACCCATTTATGCGTAGCAGACAGCCTGGAAGAGGAAGCAGTCAAATATACGAGAAGACAAATTGACCGTTTTTATCATTTGCTGAAGCAGCTTGAGGACAGGGGTATTACCCTGCCGAAGATTCATATCCAAAGCAGCTATGGGCTTTTGAATTACCCGGGACTGCATTGTAACTATGCCCGCATCGGAATTGCCCTATACGGTTCTTTGAGTAAGCAGGGGGACCGGACAAAGCTTCAATTACAACTGCGTCCCGTATTAGCCTTAAAAGCAAGGGTTGCAATGATTCGGGAGGTTGCAGCAGGCGAAGGAGTTGGCTATGGAAGGGATTTTCATATTAGGAAGGATAGCAGGATAGCAGTGCTTCCGATCGGATATGCGGATGGGCTGCCTCGAAGCCTTACAGATGGCTCAGGCAGCGTATTAGTGCATGGTTTTCGTGTCCCGATTATCGGCCGAATCTGTATGGATCAGCTTTTAATTGATATAACCGGTATACCGGAGGTAAAGCAGGGCGACATTGCTACCCTGATTGGTACTGATGGGGACGAAGAAATTCCGGCAGTAAATGTGGCAAAAAGTGCAGGAAGTATCACGAATGAACTGTTCAGCAGGCTGGGTGCCCGTATTGATAGGATATATATTTGATTACACATATGATTATACAAAACCCCTTGGAAGCAATGATATTATTCATTCTCCAAGGGGTTTTCAGGTTTATCGGTATCAGTTGTTATAAATGATAGCATTTACTTTGTTCTTTTATCGTTATTAACTAATAAAGAGTAGGTACCGGAACACATGCTACTTCATCTATCATATCAGGATCAAAGCCAAAGAAAGTCCATCTTCTTCCCGTCCAGCGATATCCCAACACAGCGCCATACTGTACACTAATAGGATAATACCAGAACTCTCTGCCAAACCTCGGCCATACGTACGTATATTGGTATAGGCAGTCAACAACATAGGAATATCTCGGTTTTCTGGGGTGAACTCTTGGAGGAGGAGATGTAGGAGCCCCATAAGGCGGTGAATAATTTGTCATAAATTTACTCCTGCCGTAAGACTATATATTATAGTATGAAGGATGAAGAGATTTGTTCTTATATTTTGCCAGGAATAAACGAGTTAGAGTTCCTGAGTCTGGTATCTGATTACAGTGTTCTCCTACATGCCCATGTAAGATAAACCGATGGAAAATGCTAAGCCTTTCCCATCGGTTTTAATAAATAAACAACATTTAATCCCTAAGCTGTTTGAGTGTATAGTCATGTAATGCTTCTTTTTTGCTCCTGTCAAGCTCGAAGAAATGGGAATACAGTATGTCAAACATGACAAGTATAGGAAATTGAGGAGAAATAGCTTTCCCGTTTTCCAGGTGCTCTTTAACAGCAACTAAAAGAACTTCGTCACAATATTCCTCATACACTTTCTTATTATAAGCAGTCATCAGAACGGTGGCAGCTCCTAATTGCTTGGCTGTCTTTAGGGACTGAAGAATTTCAGTGGTTTCACCGCTGACAGTAATACCGATGACTACACAGTTTTTATTAAGCAGAACTGCATTCATCTTCATGATATGGCTATCGGAAATAGCTTTAATATTAACACCGATTCGCATTAAGCGAAGCTCGATATCGTGACAGGCATGTCCTGAACTGCCAAAGCCGTATACAAAAACCTGTGATTTTTCTGTCAGCAGTTGCGCAATACGAAGCATTTGGTCGTCATTTGATAAAGTATAGCTTTTGCTTAACAGTTCCTGATAAGTATTAAGAATATGCTTGGTGCCGTTTGTCGGTTGATGAGCTACTTCAGTAAAGGATTCCGTATAGTGGAAAATGAATTCGCGGTACCCGCTGAAACCGCATTTTTGAGCAAAGCGCGACAGGGATGCCTCTGATATGTACAGGTGCTGGGCGATACTATGTGCAGAGAAATCCATTCGGGTTGTATTTTGAATGAAGAAATCAGCAATGGTTTTCTCGAGTGATGTAAAGCCTGAATATACGGATTCTATGATAGGAATAACAGATTTTTCGAATTGTGCCATATATAAACCCCCTTCATGGTACATTATAGCAATAATAAAGTATTTATGAAAGTAAAATACAACAATATGGCGTAGCACGCAAGTTGTTTCACAAAAACCGTCATAGTGCACAAAAGAAAAGGAGGATAATACCGATGAATTTGTGCATATAGCGCTAAAGACGAAAGTACTTACAGAAGCGCGCCACCTCATTGAAAATAAAAACATACAGGTCTATAATAAGCATTAAGAAAAAAATAATATCGAGGATGATAATATGAAAACACATGATGAAATATTAAACAGTATCCGAGGAGGATTAATTGTTTCTTGCCAGGCATTGGAGGATGAACCTCTCCATAGCTCATATATCATGGCAAAGATGGCTTACTCTGCAATGCAGGGTGGTGCATCCGGAATACGTGCGAACAGTGTGGAAGATATAAATGAGATAAAGAAGGCAGTGCCGCTTCCGATCATTGGCATAATTAAAAAAGAATATGAAGGAAGCAGTGTCTACATAACACCAACCATAAAAGAGGTAGATGAGCTGGTTGAATGCGGAGTTGATATTATTGCGATAGATGCGACTGATAACCTCAGACCGGAGGGTAAGAAGCTGGATTGCTTTTTTGCTGAAGTCAGAAAGAAATATCCTGATCAGCTGTTTATGGCGGATTGCTCCTGTGTTGAAGAAGGCTTGCACGCAGAAAAGATTGGATTTGACATTATTGGAACAACGATGAGCGGTTATACGCCATATACAAAGGGAACTTCGTTGCCGGATTTTGATATGATGAGAAAATTGGTAGAGCAGGTAAAAAAACCGGTCATTGCCGAGGGTGGCATATGGAATACCGATGAACTGATAAAAGCTTTGAATACAGGAGTACTGGCAGCAGTGATAGGAACTGCAATCACAAGACCGACTGAGATAACAAAAAGATATGTTGACGCCCTTGCGAAATCAAAGACAAATCTTGGATTTACCAACAGCGGCCGCTATCAGGGAGATAATGACGGGCCGGCATATGTTGTTTACTCCAAGATCGGATATAACAAAGCTTCTTTCGAGTTTCATATGAGCCAGATTAAATTGAATATGAGACGAAAGAGCGATCAGCGATGGACAAACAGCTATATATTCCTGGGTGTGGATGTATATGATGAGAAGCAGGAGTTCTTAAATTGCATTGACGCAGGCTTCTGTTACTCGGGCGATGTGCAGAACTGGCATCTGTTTTACAACCTCCTTAATACAACGAAGGAAGTATCCTGGTATGAATCACCGGTTGTTTTGAATGAGACCCATGATTATAAATTAATTTTGGATTGTTCCTATAAAGATGATACAGCAAAGCTGACTATGATCGACATTACAGCTGGTAACAGGGTTGTTGATTTAGCGGAGTTTGAAGTGATGTATGCTAAAAAGGATGGAAGTAATCTTAGTATGTATCAGGATTTTGCAATTGACTTTCCGGAGGATATCAAAAAGAACCGGGACAGGGAATATTCCAAGGATGATTGGGAGGAGATTACTCTCTATAATACCGATGAGGGTATTTACCTTAATAATATCGTGATACAGGATGCTAAGCTGTATACACCGGAGGGAGAATATATCTGGTCTGAAGGACGTACCAATGACCGCTTTATGTGGCCCAGTACGAAGTTTACGAATATAGATTATGCGTGTACACGAATCTGTAATCATGAAATGAATAGTGAGTTGATTCTGGATTTGGATATGAACCGCTGAAAGATGAGAACATCTAAAAGATGAAAACATCTAAAAGATGAAAACATCTAAAATGCTCATAATCCGGTTGCCAAGGTTCTTAATATCTATGGTAACGAGGTGGTAGAAGCGCTATATCAGAGAGCGTTACAAGAGGAGAATGACAGCAGTAACCTTACTGAGATTGAACAGTATCATAGAATCCATGCAATGGAGGAATTTCCTACAACAGACGGCTATCACGTCACGGCTCTTCCCGCCGCGCATAAGGAAAATGAAGAGTGTCTTCTATATTTGATAGAAAGTGCGGGAAAATGCCTGTTCTATGCTAATGATACGGGCTGGTATCCTGAGATAACATGGGATAAACTGAAAGGTAAACATATCGATCTTGTCAGTATGGATTGCACACTTGGTAAAGGATATTGTGAAAGCTACCATATGGGAATGGACAATAATTGGGCGGCTAAACAAAAAATGCTTCAACTAGGATGTGCAGACAAACAGACTAAATTTGTAATTACCCATTTTTCGCACAATGCAAATCTTTCACACGGGGATTTAGAGCTGGAAGCTGGTAAATATGGTTTTTTGGTTGCCTATGACGGGTTTGAAGTGGAGATATGACGACAATTTTCAGAATTATTTTAGATAAAGGAAAGGAAAAGGCACTATGAAATCTATATGGGACAGAAAAAATATTTGTAACCTATTGCAGAGAATGACAAAAATTATTATGGCTGTTTTCTGCATGGTTACAGCATTATTCCTTTTCCTGCCAGAGAAATGCAATGCACAAACAGAGCTAAATCTGGAAGATTATGCGGCCATAACGGATTCCTATCATTCTGTCATCGGATACAGGGAGTATCTGGATCAGAACGATCAGACGAGGCCCGAGGATGTATATGTAATCGAAGCGGCTGATTATGTCAGAACCCAGGGAATGCAGGTTACCGAGAATCAAGATTATGAGGGTGAAGCAGGGACTTCCGTATATACGGAGAAGAGCGGATTGATTGAATATGAGGTAAACATTGAAACAGCCGGTCTGTACGAGATGTCAATCCGGTATTATCCTGTCAAAGGCAATGGGTCCTCTATTATAAGAAGCTTTTTTATTGATGGAGAGCTCCCATATTCCGAATTAAAAAGTATTGAGTTCTCGAGAGTATGGAAAAATGCAACCAGCGAGTGGAATAAGGATAACCAGGGAAACGATCTGAAACCGGAGCAGGTAGAAGCACCGGAATGGATGAATTCCTATCTTTATGACAGTGAGGGTTATGTTTCCAGCAGCTTGTCGGTTTATCTGACGAAGGGAAAGCATACGATTACCATTGTTTCGCAGAGAGAACCCATGGTATTAAGGTCAATTACCTTAAGCAATTATGAAGAAAAAGGAAGCTATCAAGCAGTAAAGGCAGCCTGGGATGAGCAGGGAGCAGCGGATACCTCCGGGCAGCTAACTACGATTGAGGCAGAAGCTGCAACGAAAAAATCCTCCCGTATGCTGTATCCTCTGCAAGATCAGTCGACTCCCGCAGTTACACCCTACAGTGCGAAATGTTTATTGAATAATACCATCGGCGGAACGAACTGGCAGGATGCCGGTGAATGGATTGAATGGCAGTTTGATGTACCGGAGAGCGGATATTATAACTTGTCGATGTATGTAAAGCAGAATTTTATACAAGGCATTCCGGTGAATCGAAAGATAACCATAGATGGTGAGGTACCTTTTAAAGAGTTCGAAGCCTATCAGTTTAATTATAGTGGAGACTGGAGAATGGATACGCTGACGGACCAAGACGGGAAACCATATAAGGTGTATCTTGCAAAAGGAACTCACACCATTCGAATGGAAGTGGTCCTTGGAGACTTTGCCAATACCATAGACAGAGTACAAAATGTGATTCAGAATCTGAATGCAATATACAGAAAGGTTATTAGAATTACCGGTGTTGCACCAGATAAATACCGTGATTATCAGCTGTCAGCCACACTGGCAGGAACGGATACCGAACTTACAGCCTTAAGCACGGAGCTGACGTCAATCATTGAAAACCTGAAAAGCATAGGTGGAGTCAGCGGCGAAAGTGAGCGTATTCTGGTTACGACTCGCGACCAATTGAACGAGCTTTCCGGCGATCTTGAGAGATTTTCCAAAGTACTGGATTCCTATAAAGCGAATATAAGTGCACTTGGGACCTGGGTTGGTGATGTCTCGACACAGCCGCTGCAGATGGACCGGATTTTCATATACTCACCGGATCAGCATGCACCCAAGGTAAAGGACGGCTTCTTTCAGAAGCTGCTTCATGAAATAAAGAAATTATATTATTCCTTTATCATTGATTATAACGTGATAGGTAATGTATCTGACAAGAAGGCATCCAGAACGGTGACTGTCTGGGTAGGCAGCGGCCGTGATCAGGCGAATACGTTAAAAACTCTGGCAGATGAACAATTTACATATAAGACAGGCATCAATGTCAATGTTATGCTGGTGGATATGGGAACCTTGCTTCAGGCTAAACTGGCAGGAGAAGGACCGGATGTTGCACTTGGAGTATCGGGAGAAGTTCCAATGAACTTCGGCTTAAGAAATGCGGCAGTAGATTTGTCTCAATTCAAGGACTTCGAGAGTATTTATAATGATTTCTTTGAAAGCTCCTGGGAGCCCTATGTTTATAACAATAGTGTATACGGCCTTCCGGAAACCTTATCATTTCCGATGTTATTCTACAGGAAGGATATTCTGGCTGAACTGGGGATTGATCCTCCTACAACCTGGGACGAGGTGAAGGTTGATTTATCGATATTAAGCAACAATCAGATGGATTTGGGCATGCTTCCGACTGAGAGTATATTTGCAACCATGTTATATCAGAATGGTGGGCAGTATTACCGCAATAATGGTATGGAATCAGATCTAGATTCCGATATTTCTATTAATGTATTTAAGGACTTTTGTGAATTCTATTCCAAATACTCACTGGATTATTTGACGAGTGTAACCCAGAGATTTCGTACCGGTGAGGCTCCGCTTATCATAGCGGATTACACGACATACTGCGAATTGGTCGCATCAGCACCGGATATTAAAGGGTTATGGGGCTTCACTATGGTACCGGGAACGATCAAAGAGGACGGCAGTATAGACCATACAGTTGCCTCCGGCGGTAATGCGGCAATTATGATGAGTGACTGCAAGGATAAGGAAGCCGCCTGGGAATTTCTGAAATGGTGGGTCAGCGCAGATACGCAGTCGGAATACGGACTGGAACTGGAAGGAATTATGGGTGAGGCTGCAAGATATCCGACAGCGAACAAAGAAGCTTTTAGCACACTTCCATGGTCAGTGAGTGAGTACAATGCGTTAAGCGAGCAGATGGGATATTTAAAGGGAATACCACAAGTTCCGGGAGGTTACTTTAGCTGGCGAAATGTAAACAATGCATTTTATAAAACCTACGTAACGAAAACGATGGATCCGCGTGAGGCATTAACCGAATATGTAAGATATATCAATGATGAAATTAATTATAAACGGAAAGAATTTCACCTGTCTGTAAAGGATGAGTAAGGAGGAAATCATGAAGGAGAAGAGCATGGCATACAAAGAGATAAAACATCCTGTTATGAAAAAAGTGTTAAGGAATAAGACAGGTTACCTGATGATGGCTCCTTACTTCCTGCTGTTTTTTCTATTTACCGTATTACCTGTGTTGATATCCATCGGATTAAGCTTTACGAAATTCAATATGTTGGAATGGCCGCAGTTCTGCGGATGGGAGAATTATCTGAAGCTGTTTTTGGATGACGACATCTTTATGATCGCTTTCAAGAATACCTTAATTTTCGCACTGATTACAGGACCGGCCAGCTATCTGATGTGTCTGTTTTTTGCCTGGGTCATCAATGAATTCTCGGGGAAAATGAGAGCATTCCTGACATTAATTTTTTATGCACCGTCTATTTCGGGAAATGCCTTCATGGTATGGGCATTTATCATATCCGGTGACCGCTATGGCTATTTGAACGGACTCTTGCTTAAGCTAAATTTGATTAATTCACCGATTCTATGGATGAACACCGAAAAATATGTAATGCCGACATTGATTGTGGTACAGCTGTGGCTGAGTCTTGGAACTGGGTTCCTTACATTTATCGCCGGACTTCAGACAATTGATAAGGGGTTATATGAGGCAGCGGCAATCGATGGTGTAAAGAACAGATGGCAGGAGCTCTGGTTTGTAACCTTACCGTGCATGAAGCCGCAGCTTATGTTCGGTGCCGTTATGCAGATTACGACATCCTTTGCTGTTGCAGATATTTCCATCCAGTTAGCAGGAAATCCAAGCGTTAATTATGCTGGTGCAACCATCGTAACACATTTGATGGATTACGGTTCCGGTATCCGGTATGAGATGGGCTATGCATCTGCGATTGCTACAATCTTGTTCCTATTAATGATTTGTACTAACGGATTTGTTCAGAAAATACTCAGAAGGGTAGGAAGCTGATGGAAAATATAGCATTAGGAAAATTACTTGCGTTTTTAAAGCTTCATAAAAAGCATCAGCTCAACAGATCCAAAGCAGGAAATGCAGTATTGTTCGTTATTATGGCAATCTGCGGCATATTCATGGCCGTACCGCTTGTTATGATTCTAAATAATGCATTTAAACCCTTTGATGAGTTATTCCGTTATCCACCGAGAATTTTTGTCAGAAATCCAACCTGGAAGAATTTTAAGGATCTAGTCGTATTGATGAATAATTCCTGGGTTCCGTTCACCAGATACATCCTGAACACGATTATTTTAACGGGTGGCGGTACCGTAGGACACATATTGATTGCGTCCATGGCAGCATATCCGCTGGCAAAGCTGGATATTCCGGGGAAAAAGGTTCTGTTCAGTATTGTTGTTTTAACCCTGATGTTTAATGGAACAGTAACCAGCATACCGAACTACATGATCATTTCCTATCTGGGATTGAATAATACATATTGGGCAGTGATTTTGCCTGCCTTTGCATCAAGCTTAGGTCTATACCTGATGAAACAGTTTATGGAACAGATACCGGATTCTTTGTTGGAATCGGCTAGACTCGACGGTGCCGGTGAACTAACCATATTCCTGAGGATTGTGATGCCGAATGTAAAACCGGCCTGGCTTACGTTAGCAATCTTCCAGTTCCAGTTCATGTGGGGCAATACAGGTTCGGGCTTCTTAAGAAGTGAGCAGTTGAAACCTCTTCAGTATGCTCTGTATCAGGTGGCATCAGGCGGTGTGGCAAGGCAGGGAGCAGCGGCTGTGGTACAGTTGATTGTGGCTGTTATTCCTATCACTTTCTTCCTGATCTGTCAGAGCCAGGTCATTGAGACAATGACGACTTCGGGCATGAAAGAGTAATGGGGGGATATAGATGAAACGTTATCTGATTATTATAATTGCTGCACTTGTGATTCTGACGGAACCGTTGACGGTATATGCCGAAGAGACGCTTCCCTATGATACCTATATTTATGATTACAAAGGAAAAGTTGTTCACACTCCGGCAGCCTATATTCCTTCAAAAACAGTGAGCGGTAAAGAGCTGTCCTGCGGCTCCTTTAAAAGTCCCCAGGATATGTTTATTGCTGATGACGGGACTATTTATGTAGCAGATACAGGAAATAACCGTATTGTTGTCTTGAGTAATGATATGGAGGTCTTGCGAATCATTGATTCTTTTATCGGTGACAGCAATAAGAAAGATACCTTCAATGCACCTTCGGGTGTCTGCTGTACGGATGATGGTGATCTGTATATCGCGGATACCAATAATAAGAGAGTGGTCGTGCTGGACGGCAGCGGTAACCTGGTCAAAATCATCAGTAATCCGCAATCGGAGGTGTTAAGCAGTAATTTTGATTTTACTCCATTAAAGGTAGCAGTTGATTATGCCGGCAGGGTTTATGTCATTTCTTCTAACGTATATCAGGGCATTATGGCTTTTAATCAGAACTCCGATTTCATGGGATACTTTGGAACCATTAATGTCAGAATCTCTCTGACTCAGATATTTTGGCGGCTGTTTTCCACGAAGGAGCAGAGAGCCAGACAATTGCAGTATATTCCAACAGAGTTTACCGGTATTGATATTGATAATGAAGGGTTTGTCTATGCAACCAATTTTGATTCCACCGGTGGGCAGGCAGTCAGAATGCTAAATCCCAAGGGTATCGATGTTATCAAGCAAAATCCCAGCGGTCGCCGCTCCTTAAGTGGTGATGTCAGCTTCTCCTATGGCGGTGATTATTCCGGAGCTTCGGAGATCGTTGATGTAAAAATTCAGGAGAACGGCATATATTCCCTATTGGATTGCAACAGAGGACGAATCTTTTCCTATGACAGTGAAGGAAATCTTCTATATATATTCGGTGGTATGGGAACACAGGAAGGAACCTTCAATCAGCCGGTGGCAATTGAATCTTACCATGGCTTGATGTACGCTCTGGATGCTTCGAGAAATGCAATTTTTGTTTTTGAACCAACAGAGTACGGAAGCTATATCAATGAGGCTGTCGGTCTTCGCTATAAGGGCGACCAGACGAAAGCCGTTGAAATCTGGAAAAAAGTACTGGAACTTGATTCTAATAATGAGATGGCTTACACCGGTATCGGGAAGTCATATTTATCCTCCGGAGATAATAAACAGGCAATGTACTATCTGAAAATGGGTATGAACAAGGAGTATTATTCCATTGCCTATAAAAGGTACAGGAATGAACTGTTAAGGGCGAATTTGGGCTGGATTTTAACCGCTGTATTAGTGAGCTTCTTAATTTACTTCCTATTTAAGCCTTTGATAAAATCCAGGATTAGGAGGATACGTTAATGAATATAGACGATATTAAGTTTTTGTTTTATACGATAACGCATCCGATTAATGGTTTTTATGAAATACGTCATCACGGGAAGGGTAATATAAAGCTGTCTCTGCTAATCGTTTTTTTGAGTGGCGCAGCCTATTGCATTAATCGAAGATATGCAAGCTTCATTGTGAACCCGGCGGATCCAATGGAAGTAAACAGTATATTAATTATCTTCTCCATGTTTGTATTGTTCTTCCTGTTCTGTTTAGGAAACTGGTCGGTAACCTGCCTGATGAACGGAGAAGGACGAATGCAGGACATTATCACTGTAACTGGGTATTCCCTTTTACCCATACTGTTAATGTTTATTCCGGCAACCTTGTTTTCTCAGTTTGTCGCAGCAGATGAGCAGACCTTTTATTACCTGCTTATAAACATAGCGGTAATCTGGGGAGCACTTTTGGTAATCTGCAGTAATATGGTGATTCATAATTATACCTTAACCAAAGAGCTTAAGACTCTGATATTGACACTGGCGGCAATGGTTATCATTTTGTTTATTATCCTTTTGTTCTATACGATGTTCCAACAGTTAGCAGAATTTATTAAGAGTATTTATACTGAGCTGATATTCAGGGTATAGTGTGAAGAGAAAACCTTTCTTCACACGGGAAGAACCGCTGAGTTCGCACAATGGTGCTCACACCTTGTTCTTAAAGTGAATTATAGAAGGCATAATTCACTTATGGCATTGGAGATACTGCAAGCGGACCCGGTGCAGACTTATGTGCGACAGATAGGAGGAAAAGATGAAAAAGAAAACAAAAATTATCCTACTTATATTAGCTATTACTCTGGCTGCTGCAGGAATTTTCGTTGGTTATATCATGGTTAGATATGTTCTGCATAATGATTATAAGAATATTTTAAGCACCGGTACCTATGAAGATGCGACAGAGTTTACAGCCTTGTCGGATACGGAGGCTTCTGTGCCGGGGATGGTTTTAGCTGCTGAGAACGATAAATTTAAATTATATACGGATACAAAGACTACAGAAGTAGTTCTATATGATAAAGGCAGCGGACAGACCTATTATTCCAATCCCGTTGACCGTGGGGCGGATACATCGGGCTCTGCCAAGCAGGAATTGAATGCACAGTTTTTCCTTGAATATTATGACAGCGCAAGACAGATTGCCAAAATGGATAACTACAGCATGAGTATTGCCAACAGCCAGTTTAAACTGGAAAGCCTGGGAGATGGAATCCGGTTCACCTATATTCTTGGTGATCTGGCGTCAAAGACAGGAATTGTTCCGACGATGATATCGAAGGAGAGACTGGAATTGTTTCTTGGTAAGGTCTCGAAAGATAAAGCAGAGAATGTTAGAAAGAAATATGTGGAATCAAAGGATCAGCCAGGTATTATGGTTCTGCTGGAGAGTGCAATAACCGCTATTAATATCAAACGAATGACAGCGACCTTCGAAGAGGCTGGATATACTCAGGAGGATTATAATTCCGATATGGCAGCAGCAGCCCAGGAAGAACCCATAAGCTTTACCATTCCCCTCGATTATAAACTAACGGAGGATGGCCTTAGCGTTTCCATTGAAACCTCTAAAATCATTGAAACCGGTGGGGCGAAGCTGTATGATATCCAGCTGTTAAAATATTTTGGAGCAGCGAACTCCAATCAGAACGGATACATATTGGTTCCGAACGGATCAGGCTCCTTGATTAATTTTAATAACGGCAAAACCAGCTATAACTATACACAATATGTATATGACCTGGACCCGACCGTAGCAAGCTTCACAGTTGTTGAAAATACAACTGCCGCGAAGCTCCCCGTATTTGGAATGAAATATGACACAGGTGCTTTGTTTGCCATGATTTCGGGCGGTGATGCCTTAGCAAGGATAGATGCAGCTACTGCAGGTGGTTTGACAGATTACAACAATGTTTATTCGACCTTCTATTTAAGGGGATATGAGCTGTTAAGCATGTTTGGAACCACCGGAACACAGTCGGATATACCGGTTGTAGAGAAGGATATCTATAAGACAACCTTAAAGATAGAGTATGTACCTCTAAGCGGGAAGGATGCAGATTATTCAGGTATGGCTGCCTATTATCGTAACAGGCTGATTAAGGAGGGCGTACTTGAAGATAAGCTGACCAATACGGAGCTCCCGTTTTACTTGGATATCATTGGCGGAGTTGATGTCAGGAAGGACATCGTGGGCATCCGTTATATGGATGTATTTAAGCTGACGACATATGAGGAAGCACTTACGATTGCAAAGAAGCTGAAGGAAAGTGGAGTTGGAAATATAAGAATGAACTATCTGGGTTGGTTCAACGGTGGATATTATCACGATGTGCCTGATAAGATAACCGGAGCTACCAGGCTGGGGTCAAAAAGCGATATCTCCAAGCTGAATGAGTACTTAAGCACCGACGGCGGCGGATTATTCGGAAATGTTGCATTTAACAAGGTGAGCTACACCAGTGCGAGGTATTTCTTAAGTATGGAAACCTCCAAGTATTATACCGGAAAAGCTGTTGTTCTGGGCGAAGTAAATCCTTTTAATCTTAGAAGGGGAAGCAATGTTGATTATTATGAAACCTTGTATGCACTCCTGTCGCCGCGTTTCCTGGATTATTATACGGAGAAGTTCGCAAAGGCAATCCAAAAGTATGATATGAGCGGCATCGCCTTGAGAGATCTGGGTAATGTGCTTACCTCCGACAAGAAGAGAAGCGAGATGATTAACAGGCAGGAGTCTCTGGAAATCGTTCAAAATGCCTTTAAAACCTTAGAGAATACGGGAAAAAGCTTAATGGTATACGGTGGAAATGCATACAGCTTAGCTTTCGCAACAGATATCGTGGATGCACCGCTTGACAGCAGTAAATTCCTTGTAACAGATGAAACAATACCCTTTTATGAAATGGTAATTCACGGATATATCAACTATACGGGTCCGGATCTTAATCTTACACAGAGTACTGACCGGAATAATCTCTTACTGGACCTGATAGAGACAGGTGCAGCTCCAAGATATGTTATGTCCTGGGAAAGCTCAGATAATATTAAATATACAGGCTTAAACAGTATGTATTCCGTACAGTATAAGATCTGGGATGCTGAAGCTGGAGAATTCTACTCCAAATTATCAGAAGCCTTGAAGGATGTTGTAAATGTACCGATTGTGAAGCATGAGATTATAGACGAAAATGTACGCAAGATTACTTATGAGAACGGCATTATTCTCTACATTAACAGAGGCAGCGAGGACACAGAGGTTGATGGAATCACCATACCGGCTAAATGGTACAGTAAGGGAGGAGTACAATGAAACACAAGAAGAAATTAACCCTGACCAGAAAAAGAGCCATTACCGGTTTAGTATTTATCAGTCCCTGGCTGATTGGTTTTCTGACCTATTATATCGGCAGCCTGATACAGACAGTAATCTTTGCCTTCAGTGATGTAAAGGAAGCTGACAGCGGTGGATTTACAACGACTTTTTCGGGACTAAATAATATCAAATACGCATTCATGAAGGATGCAGATTTCAATCAGATTTTGGTTGGTTCTGTAAAGGATATCGTAATTGATGTACCTTTGATTATTTTCTTTTCCTTGTTTCTAGCGATCATATTAAACGGGAAATTTAAAGGAAGAACCTTGTTCCGGGTCATTCTGTTCTTGCCCATCATCATGAATGCAGGCGTGATTATTGATGCAATCAGAACAGCACAGACGGCAATATCAGGCGGACTGAGTGCAGTAGCAAAGGATATGGCAGTTACTAAGTCCTCCACGATGTCAATGATGCTCTCAATATTTATCGATTTAGGTGTTCCGCGGAAATTAATCATTTATCTGACAGAAGCAGTAGGAAGGATATTCTCCGTTGTAAGGGCTTCCAGTGTGCAGACCGTTATATTTATTGCTTCACTTCAATCCATATCAGGATCGCTGTATGAAGTAGCAAAGATAGAAGGTGCAACCGTCTATGAAACCTTCTGGAAGGTAACCTTTCCTATGGTTTCACCGTTGATACTTACCAATGTGGTCTACACAATTGTGGATTCCTTCATAACCAGCGGAGTTGTGAAGAAAGCGGAAGAGATGGCGTTTAAAAATTTTGATTATGGTGTCAGTTCAGCAATGAGCTTGATCAGTACAGTGGTGGTTTGCCTGATTCTGGTGGTTTTGGGATATGTTATATCCAAACGGACTTATTATTATAACTAGATTGTGCAACCTATGAGCTGCCGCCCAAATTCGCGGGGTTACGGCAGAGTGGAGAAAAGTGAATTGTAAAGCTAATTCACTTGACAAATTTGGGCTGATGCCCAAATTCGCAGAGTTTCGCCAGTATGGAGGTAAGTATGGACAAAGCCACAAAAAGAAGGGTTATAAAACCCGACAGAAATATGGAAGATATTAAGTTCAGACGGAAGGTTTTTATATCCAGGTATGCCAAGAAAGCAATGGCTTTCTTTCGAATTGCAACACTAATTGGTATATCCTATATCGTACTGAACCCATTGATTTCTATCATCAGCAAGGCGTTCTTCTCAGAGTCGGATGTATATAATACCATCGTGTTCCTGATTCCGCAAAATGGAACCATGAAGAATTTTGCACTGGCATTGCTGAGAATGGACTATTGGAAGACGCTTGGCTATTCGCTGCTGTATATCGGAACACTGACATTGATTCAATTGTTTATCTGCTCCCTGGTAGGTTATGGGTTTGCAAGATTTGAATTTCCGTTTAAAAAGCTTTTATTCGGCTGCGTTATTCTGACAATTGTGATTCCGTCCTATACAATTATGCTGCCGTTATACATACATTTCAGAAGTTTTAATCCGCTTCATCTACTCAGTCTGTTAGGCATAGCACCACAGAATTGGTTAACGACGGTGAAGCCGATTTATCTGATGACGATTTTAGGATGTGGACTGCGCTCCGGATTGTTTATCTATATTTTTATACAGTTTTTCCGGGGAATACCTAAGGAGCTGGAAGAAGCTGCTTTTGTTGACGGAGCAGGAGCTTATCGGACGTTTTTTACCATCATGCTTCCGAATGCAGTGCCCTCACTTATTACGGTAACCGTATTCTCTTTAGTATGGCAGTATAATGATTCGTTTTATAGCGGATTGTTTGGCATTAGATCCGATTACCTGATTAGTGTCAAGCTGGCATCCCTGACAGGAACCATAAACAGCCTGGATAAGATTGTTAATCCGGAAATACAGCAGTTATATCTGGATGCAGGCATTATTTTAATGGTAATACCGATCGTCATTATCTATGTATTATTACAGCGGAAATTTATCGAAGGAGTCGAGCGAAGCGGCATCGTCGGATAATGAAAGGCAGTAATAATGGCGGAATATATATGGAGCAGGTGGAAGGAACTATTACCACTATGCGGGCTGTACCTAATTCGATATCAAAATTATTTATAATTTTGACAATAAAAATAGGAGGATGTAATTATGAAAAAATCAAGAAAGTTACTGGCAATGTTGTTAGCATCAACAATGGTTTTATCAATGGCGGCATGTCAAAGCAAATCCGCGAAAGATACTGGTCCTGAAACCACAACGGAACCAACCGTAACCTCAGCTGCTGGAAGCGGTACACAAGATGCTGCGACAGACATTACTGCACAACCGACGGGAACAGGAACGGAAGATCCATTTGCTAACTACCCAGCTTTCGACATGGGCGGACGTACCATTAAGATCGCAATGTTCTATGATATGTATTATGACAGCACGGATACTGTTCCGGAAGATAATCCGAACGTAACCAATGTTGATCTTGCACAGAAAGTAATTGATAATGTGCGCCGTATTGAGCAAAAGTATAATGTCCGGATTGAATACATTAATCCCGGCAGCGAAGCATTAATTGACAGTCTGAATACCTCTGTTGTAGCAGGAACACCTGATTATGATGTATACCTTACCCAGCTGAGCTTCGGTTTGCCGCTTGCAGTGAACGGATATTTTGAAAATCTGTCGGATATCTCGAAGAATTACGAAGATATTAACATCAGTAACAATATTGTAACTCCGTTTAAGATTGCAGGTACAAACTGCTTTTTCTCAAAATCCGGTAAGAACGTTGCAGCCAACTATCTTGTTTACAATGCGGATATGTTAAAGCAGCTTGGACTTGAGGATCCGAATGATTTATATCAGAAGGGTGAATGGACCTGGGATAAGTTCGAAGAATTATGTGTTGCTTCCAATCAGGATTCGGATAATAACGGAGTAACTGATATTTACGGCTATGGCGGTGACCTGACACTCACCTTGACAGAATTCCTGGCATCCAATAATGCTATTTTAGTAAAGGAAGATGGTACAGAGGGTGTTACAGATCCTAAAACTCTGGAGGTATTCCAGTTCTTATCCAAGCTCTATAATGATGATAAAGCCGGTAGACCTTTAACCAGTGATTGGAACGATAATATTTATGCATGGACACAGAGTAAATGCGTATTTTCACCGACTCCGATGTGGATTATCCAGACGGCAGGAGACATTAATTTTAATTATCGTATTGTTCCTTGGCCTCAAGGACCGAGCGGTGATGGAACAAAAGCCGGACAGTCCTTTAATGATTACTTTGCAATTCCGAAGGGTGTTCAGGATGCAGACAAGGTATACCAGATCATGGAGGAATTCTTCGGTGGTTGGTATGGAAACGATTTAGCAACACGTGACAGTGACATGATTGAATTGGCAGAAGGCTGCTTCCTTGATGAGAATGATGTTAATACAGCATTCCAGATTGGTGAAAGAGGTAATGGCGATATCTGGTCAATTGTTGATACGAATTATATTATCAGCAATATATTCAACAGCGTATGCACAACAAAGGATATGACCGCGGCTCAGGCAGTTGAAGCCAATAAGCAGTTGTTCCAGGAGGAAATCGACAAGTTACTTAAGTAGCAGTAAATTTTAATAAGATACGCCGGAAGGCTTTGGCCTTCCGGCATTTATTCAAAATAAAAGACCGCTGGAAATCCGGTGGGTTTTTGTAAATATCATAAGAACGCTAGCAAATTATTGATAAAGAGGGATGAAGGTGGAGAAACGATGAAAAATTATTATGTATGGATTGAAATTACAGCAAACATGGATACCATTCTCGATGAAAAGCGTTTTACACAGGCTATGCGCAAATGCAGTACCGCCGGTATAGATTCTGTTATTTTAAGTGTCAAGGACACGTCCGGATTCGTTCTTTATCCCAGTAAATATGCTGACCATTATTCGAAATATAATACAAGATTTGAAGAAACAGATTATCTGCAGCGGAGTATCGATATTATCCATACGCTTGGTATGAAAATATATGCTGCGTTTGATGTTTTTACCGAAGGCCGTAAAGAGAACAGGAGCCCTTATATGAAGGGACTGACAAATGAAGGCTGGATGTGTGAGGTTTATGGATTAAATGAGGATAACAAGCCTGTCATTCAGAAAATATCTGATGAGGCACCGATCAAGGCAGCCGGAGCAATGGATGATTTCAGTGAGATTTTTGTGAATCCGGCAAATGATGAGGTGGTGGAATATGAGCTTCATCTGATGGAAGAAGTGATGAATGGATATAGTATCGATGGAATTGTACTTGACCGCGTAAGATATGTCGGGTTAAGTGCCGATTTCAGTGAATTTACAATGAGAAAGTGGAAGCAGGCAAGCGGTATTACAGATAATGTATCGCCGGAGGATATCTACAAGCTTTCTTATATCAATGATAATTTAGAGATTGAATATGGAAAATACTTTGGTTCCTTTAATACGTTCAGGGCGCAGACAATTCAGAATTTTATTCAGAAGGTACGTCAGAAAGTAAATCAGGCCAATAAAAAGATAGAGTTTATTGATTATACGGGATCCTGGTATCCCGAATATTATACGGTAGCAGCCAATTGGGCGTCGGTGAAGCATCTGGAGACTTCCTATCCTGCTACTGATCCCGTGGAGTATGCTGCTACCGGCTACATAGAAAACGTAGATAAGATGTTATCCGGTTTTTATTATGAGGATGTAACCATAGAGGAGGCAAGGAACCATAATATGCCTAGGGACTGGTATAGTGTAGAAGGCTCAGCAGATATTGCTTATCAGGTGACACACCATGAAAAGCCAATCATCGGCAGCCTGTTCCTGTTCCAATATACACCGGTACCAAATGATATTAAAAGAGCAATTGATATGTGCTTTAGCAAATCGGATGGCTGTATGCTGTTTGACTTATGCTACCTCGTAGAAAACAATTGGTGGGAACATGTTTGCCGGACAGAATAGTGTGAATTATTGAAAAGCATAATTCACACGGAAAGAACTCCAAAATGAATTTCAATGGAAATTCATTTTGAACTTCTTTCAGGTTTTGTGACGCCGCGTAGCGGCGTAATGAGTGTTAGAAGAAATGGAGAAAAAGAATGAAAAAAATTGTATTGTTGCCGTTGGATGAAAGACCTTGCAACTATGATTTCCCTTATAAATTATTCCAAAGTGATGAGTTAAAGATTGTAAGGCCGGATAAGCTGGGCAGTAAGAAAACACCGGCTGATGTAGAGCAGATAAAAGCATTTCTAGTCAATGAATGTAAAGATGCTTATGGAGTCATCCTGTCGGTGGATATGCTATTGTACGGAGGACTTATTCCGTCACGGCTTCATCATGAAGCAGCGGATATTCTGAAAAACAGGCTGCAGACCATCAGAGAGTTAAAAAGAAATAATCCTTCGCTAAAGGTGTATGCTTTCCAATGTATCATGCGCTGCCCGAATTATAATGGGGATGACGAAGAACCGGACTATTATGCGAACTATGGCGAGAAGCTATTTGAAGAAGGCGTGCTGAAGCATAAATGCAGACTTGCACTGGCAGAGGCGAAGGAATGGCAGCAGGTCAGAGCAGAAATACCCACGGAGATTCTTATCGATTATGAAAACAGACGCGAGGTAAACCGCATCCTGAATATGGAGACCCTCCAATATTATAAAGATGGATATATTGATGCCTTGGTATTTCCCCAGGATGATTCGGCGCCTTATGGCTATACCGCGATTGACCAGCTGATGATTCGCCGCAAGATACAGGACGAGTGCATGACGGATGAAATCTTATTGTATCCGGGTGCAGATGAAGTTGCACTGACCCTTGCTTCAAGGATGCTCAATGATATGAATGGAACCAGTCCGAAGGTTTTTGTAAAATATGCTACAGAGGCAGCGAAAAATATGATACCTCTGTATGAAGGCGTCCGTCTCGCCACTACCATCGGCTATCATATCCTGTCAGCAGGATGTACCCAGGTTGAGCAGTGTGATAAGGCAGATTTTACATTAGTTATTACAGCACCGGATGATCATATGGAGGAAGCTTTCGATCAGCCTTCCATCAGACCTGCATATAATGCAGAACGTAATATGCCGGAAATCCTCAGCTTTATTATCCGGCAGATTAAGGAAGGAAAACGAATTGCGATTGCCGATAATGCTTATGCCAATGGCGGCGAATTGGATTTCATCCGTATGCTGGATAAGCATCAGCTTTTGTTAAAGGTATGCAGCTATGCAGGCTGGAATACCAATGGAAATACGCTGGGTACAGCACTTGCCCAGGCTGTATATGACTATCATTACGGTGATACCAGCCAGAAGAGAAATTTCCTGACAGAGAGATATATCGAAGATGCAGGCTATTGTGCACTTGTAAGAGGAAAGGTAATCGAACAGATTACCGGAATGGGTCTTGGATATTTTGATGCCGGCGGTGAAGATGGGATTGTAGCAGATATGGTGAAAATGGAGCTGGAAGCATTTACAAGGCAATATCTTCCGTCCATTGCAGATAGAATAACGATTACCCATGTCAGTATGCCCTGGCGCAGGATGTTTGAGGTCAGGGTGAATGCCGTAATCAATTTGTAATTCTTCCGGGCATTTGTGATACTGTGAAGGGGTGAAAAATCAAGAATTTCACACGCAACCTTGTACCTGTGGCTCAAAATATACAGGTTGTGAAGAAAGGCATGGTTATTAATATGAAAATGGCTATGTATGAGACAGGAAAATGTGAATATTTTCCCCAGGAACTAAGCATAAGTTTATCGGGCAGGACAATGTACCGGGATAAATCGCTGTATTTATTACATGCAGCAAGCTATATAGAGTTTGAATTTGAAGGGCGGCTGCTGGAGGCAGAATTGGAATCGGAAGGCGGCAATGAAGACTTTCAGGCATGGATCGGCATCTATGCAGGTGATATGGACAATGCTTACAGGCGGATTAATCTACTTAGCGGAAGCAGAAGATACCTGTTATGGGCGAGTGACAAGACGCAAAAAGTACTGATCAAAATAGTAAAGCTGTCAGAAAGCCAATATGCCTATACCGCTGTAAATAAGTTCATCGTGGACGAAAAAGCACACCTTCAAAAGACAGAAGAGACGAAAAAGCGGATTGAATTTATCGGAGATTCCATCACCTGTGGATTTGGTAATGAAGGAAAAGCCGGAGACGGGTTTATAACAGAAACAGAAAACCCGTTAAAGGCTTACGGAGCATTGACTGCCAGAAAGCTGGACTGCGATTTCACAATCGTTGCCTGGAGCGGAATAGGGATCATATCAAGCTGGATTCCGCCGGAGGTGGAAGAATCAAATACAGAGGTTCTGGTACCGAAGGTGTATCCTTATGTGGATTATGGCTTGTTTATGAGAAAAGGCTGGAGCCCAGTAGAGGCATATGATTACGATCATGATAACTGTGACCTTATCGTAGTTAATCTGGGGACAAATGATTCAAGCTATACACGGGATAACACCGAACGCAGACAGGAATTTCAGACAGCATATCAGAAGTTTTTACAGTATTTACGGGCAACTCATAGGGATAAGACAATCATTTGTACCGCAGGGGCGATGACGGATTTATTGAATCATGAAATTGAAGCTGCGGTTGATATGGTAAGAAAAGCTGATAAGGACAACATGATATACTATATGCAGTTTTCACAGCCGGATACAGAGGATGGAGAAGGAGCTGTGGGCCATCCGTCGATACTAAGACATGAAAAAATGGCTGAACAGTTAGCAGACTGGATTAAGAAACATGGAATTTTATGATAGAGCTGCCGACGGCAGTGTGGAGGTTATTATGAAGCTGAATGTAGTTCATTGCCCAGAAAATATTAAAATACTGGTTGAGGAATTGAGAAAACAAATACATCTGGAAATTGGTGAAGACGGCTTTAAGCTGACTGTAACAAAGAGGATGGAACTTGGTTTTGCTATTGAGAAAAGAGCAGGTGAACTGGAAATCCAATATGGCAGCCTGCCTGATCTATGCCGTGCAATTCTGACAGCCTGCAGCAGGAAGGATGAGCCATATTCTTATCAGGAAAAGCCCTTCTGTAAGGAAGTTGGTGTTATGCTGGATTGCTCCAGAAATGCAGTGATACGTGTAGAACAACTGAAAAAGTATATCCGTATCCTTGCCTTGATGGGTTATAGCTATATCGGGCTCTACATGGAGGATACCATTGCAGTAAAGGAAGAGTCTTATTTAGGATATATGAGAGGTGCGATCACACCAGAAGAGCTTAGGGAAGCTGATGCATATGCTTTAGCTTTTGGCATGGAAATCCGTGCATATATCCAGACTCTGGCACATTTGAACCAGATTACGAGATATCAGGAGTATGAGAATATCATAGACTGTAATGATATCCTGCTGGCAGGAGAAGAAAGGACCTATGAGTTCCTGGAGTGCATTATTAAGACAGTTTCCGAGAATCTGACCTCAAGAAAGGTTAATATCGGAATGGATGAGGCACATATGGTCGGCTTGGGCAAATATCTGGATGAACATGGTTTTTCAAAACGCTTTGATATTATGGAGAAGCATTTGGAACGTGTACTTTCCATAACGAGAAAATACAGCCTGGAAGCTGAGATGTGGAGTGATATGTTCTTTCGGCTGGCCTATGGCGGGCAGTATTATGTTGAGAACCAGGAGATGGAATATACACCGAATATCCCTGAGGATGTTAAGCTGGTATATTGGGATTATTATTCTGTTGACACGGAGCATTATGCTTCCATGTTTTCTCAGCATAAAAAGCTCACCACAAATATTGGCTTTGCGGGCGGTGCCTGGAAGTGGACCGGATTTGCACCACATAACCGTTACAGTCTAAGTATCGGGAAAGCAGCACTGGAGGCTTGCAGGAAGCATAATATTTCATCGGTGGTAATAACCGCCTGGGGTGATGACGGTGCAGAGGCAAGTCCGTTTTCCATTTTACCGGCACTGTACTCAGACGCAGAATATATATACGCTGATACAGATGCGGCATCGGGCAGTATGGATAAAGCTAAATTTGAGGTGCTGACAGGAATAACCTTTGATCAGTTCATGGCAATAGATGCTGTTAATCTTCCTGTTGACAAGGAGCAGGATATAAACAATGCGAGCAAGTTTTTACTATATAATGATCCTTTTATCGGTACCTTTGATTCTGTAATTAGTGACGGAATCACAGATTATTACAAAGAGACAAGCGACAAGCTGGCAAAGCTTATCGATAATCAGGAGTTTGGATATATGTTCAGGGCGATGTCGGCACTCTGTAAAGTGCTTTCGGAAAAGGCTGATCTGGGAGTCCGCATACGCAAAGCATATACTTCCGGGGATAGGGAAATACTTGCTGAAATAGCGGATGGTACCATTCCTTCCATAATACAAAACCTGGAGGTATTTTTAGAAGCCTTTGAAGAACAATGGAGGATCGATAATAAGACCTTTGGCTTCGAAGTGCAGTGCATCCGTATCGGTGGTCTTAAGCAGCGCCTGCAATATGCGAGGGATATGCTGCACAGATATTTGCAGAAGGAGATCACACAGATTGATGAACTGGCTGTAAATTATCTGCCCTATGCATATTGGGACATAGATAATATCAAAGAACTGAATTATAACTTGTGGAAGAATATTGTTACTCCTTCTGTAATGGGGTAAGGAATATAACAAAAGAAAGCCGGCGATGTCGGCAGCCATTGACATACAAATATAGGAAATGAAATAGATAGGATAAAATCATGAGAATATACCGCGTAAAAGATTATAAGGACATGAGCAGAAAAGCTGCAAATATTATTTCAGCGCAGATTATACTGAAGCCGGACTGTGTACTCGGACTTGCGACCGGCTCTACACCCATAGGAACTTATCGCCAGCTGGTGGAGTGGTATAACAAGGGCGACCTAGATTTTTCAGAGGTCAGAACAGTTAACCTGGATGAGTATAAAGGACTTACGGAAGATAACAGTCAAAGCTACCGCAATTTTATGAATCAGAACCTGTTCAACCAGGTAAACATTGATAAGAAAAATACCTATGTACCAAATGGTATGGCTGAGGATGACGCTGCTGAATGTGCGAGATACTCAGGGATCATTAGAGCTTTAGGAGGTATCGATCTTCAGCTTCTTGGGCTTGGACATAACGGACATATCGGTTTTAACGAGCCTAACGACGTATTTGATATGGAGGTTCATTGCGTGGCTCTGACTCAGAGTACAATAGAAGCCAATTCCCGTTTGTTTGCGAGTGCGGACGAAGTACCGCGATATGCCTATACCATGGGAATGAAAGCCATAATGCAGGCGAAAAAGATATTGATTGCAGTAAGTGGCGAGGATAAGGCGGAAATAGTGAAAAAAGCATTTACCGGTGAAGTAAAACCGGAGGTTCCTGTTTCCATCCTGCAAATGCACAGAGATGTCACCTTAATCGGTGATGAAGCTGCTTTATCACAAATTTGATTTTTCATCTTGAATGGGGGACAGTGAGATCATGATTATAAGAAATGCAAAAGTTTATAATGATGAAGGTAGGTTTATCCTTCAGGATATTTACATGGAAGGTGAAGTGTTTACAGCTGCGGAAGATTATCAGGGAAGTAAAAGGAGTTTTGGCGAAGTTGTTCTGGATGCGGCTGGATTGATGGCAATTCCCGGGTTAACGGATATCCATTTTCATGGATGTGTAAATTATGATTTATGTAATGGGACAGAAGAGGCTATCTCGGCTATAGCAGAATATGAACTTCAAAACGGTATTACAACAATCTGTCCGGCTTCTATGACATTACCGGAGGAAGTCTTGACTAAGATTGTTGAAGCAGTATCTTCGTATGATAATACCAAGGGAGCAGATTTAGTTGGCATCAATCTGGAGGGACCCTTTATCTCCACGGAAAAGAAAGGTGCGCAGAATGAGCTTTACATCGTGCCTCCAAACCTTGAATTGTACCGCAGGCTGCAGAAAGTCTCTAAGAATAGGATCAAGCTGGTTGATATCGCACCGGAGGAACCGGGAGCCCTGGAATTTATCAAAGCAGTGAAGGATGAGGTCGTTGTTTCATTAGCACATACAGCAGCTGATTATGAGACTGCAACCAAAGCGTTGCAAGCAGGTGCTTCCCATATTACACATCTGTATAATGCGATGCCGGCTTATACCCATCGTAAACCCGGGGTGATCGGTGCAGCAAGTGACAGTCCGGACTGTACGGTCGAGTTAATTGGTGACGGTGTACATGTTCATCCGGCAGTCGTGCGTAATACCTTCCGGATCTTTGGCAGTGACAGGGTCATTTTAGTCAGTGACAGTCTGATGGCAACCGGAATCGGAGACGGAGAAGTCGAACTTGGCGGTCAAAAGGTTTATGTAAAAGGGAAAAAGGCAACCTTGAAGGATGGTACCCTCGCTGGGTCCGTTATGAATCTGATGGACTGTGTCCGTGTATGTGTTAAGGAAATAGGGATACCCCTGGAACAGGCTGTCCGCAGTGCCGCAGTAAACAGTGCAAAAGCGATCGGAATCTATGATAAATATGGAAGTATTACGCCAGGTAAATATGCAAATGTCGTATTACTGGATGAGGAACTGAATGTGAGAGGTGTTATCAAGAAAGGTCGGCTCGTAAAGTAATATGAATGTCAGAAAACTTTGTAAAATGATTGATATGCCAGAAGAGGTTATATCAGAAATTGAAAAGTGGAATGCAGAGGAATACAAAGAAGCACTGGAGCATTCTTGGATGCTGGTACAGGATAAATCGAAGTGGGAGGATGCCTTAGCAGAAGTAAAGGAGTTACTTGGGGATGATAAGAACGGCTTAAAATGCCTGGCATTTATGCTACATACAGGACTAAGGACATATCAGGAATATATAAGAAAAGGAATTACAGAGCAGATTTATATAGATACCCTGAAGTGTTTTTCCAGATTTGTAAGAGAATATGATGAAAGCTTTGGTAGCTATGGCTTTGATAGAGAGTGGTGGACGGTAAGAGAATTGACCTTGAAGGAGTTCCGGCTTGGAGAACTGGAATATGAGATGGTTGAGAAGGATGGTCATAGATTAGTATCGGTGCATATTCCGTCCGATGCGAAGTTAGAGAGAAAAAGATGCAGAGAATCCTATAAGAAAGCCAGGAGTTTCTTTATGGATTATGCAAGTGATTATGCGGAAACAGAATATTTCTGTGATTCCTGGCTTATATCCCCGAAGCTGAAGGAATTGCTTGCAGAGACCTCTAACATCATCAGATTCCAGGAGGATTTTATCCTGGATTCCTTCGAACCGGAGGCTACTGGTTATATGCTATGGGTATTTAAAAATGAGGCCTTATCCCTGGATGAGGTACCGCAGAACACTTCCTTACAGAGAAAGATGAAAGCTTATCTGAAAAACGGCGGTAAAATAGGTGAGGGAAAAGGACATCTAAAAGAGGAATCATTTGAATAGTAACCTGAAAGAAGTTCAAAATGAAATTCCAATGGATTTCATTTTGGAGCTCTTTCTAAGAATTCCGGTACTTTCGGAATTCTTTTCACACTAAGATGTTTCAAAAAACGTTAAGGGAGGAAGCTTCATGAATTATATAGGAGTGGATATTGGCGGGACACAGGTAAAAATAGGTATTATCGATGAAAAGGGAACAGTCGGCAAATCCTCCGCCTATGATGTTGCATTTGACGGCTATGATACCCCGATTATTGAAACTGTAGTAACAAAGCTGACCCAGTTTATGAGGGAAAATGGTTTGAAGGAAGACCAGATCCATGGAATAGGCGTATCAGCGACCGGGCAGATTGATGTAAAAGAGGGCAAGGTTGTAGGAGCAGCCGGACATATCAAAAACTGGGAAGGCTGCTGCATTAAAGAGCACATGAAAAAGATTTATTCCGGACCGGTTTCTGTCATGAATGATGCCAACTGTGCGGCTCTGGCGGAACAGTGGATCGGCGGTGCCAAGGGGGCTTCCGATGCGGTTATTATCACGATCGGTACCGGTGTTGGCGGCGGCATCATTGTGAATTCGGAAATTCTATGCGGAGCTGCCGGCGGAGCCGGTGAAATAGGCCATTTAACCATCCGCAATAACGGAACGATGTGCAGCTGCGGTAACAGGGGATGCTATGAACAATATGCATCTACAACAGCTTTGGTTAAGACGGTGAAAAAAGCCCAGAAAGCGGGTAAATTGAACAGCGCCTTGCTTAACAGCGGTGTGATTACCGGACGAACGATATTTGAAGCAGCCGGTAAAGACAGTTACCTCGATCAAATTCTGGATAAATGGATTGATTATATCGCGGATGGACTTGTAGGCATCATACATACCTTTAACCCGCAGGTAGTGTTGGTGGGAGGCGGTGTCAGTGCACAAAAAGAATTGTTCATCGACCCGCTCCGAGCTAAGGTAGTAAGCCGGGTTATGCCGGGGTACTCCAAAATATTGAAGCTGGATGCCGCAAAACTGGGTAATGATGCGGGAATGGTCGGCGCAGTTTACTATTGTATGAAGCATGGAGATTAGTGCGAAAAGAATTTTGAAAAAGTCAATAATTCCAAAGTGAATTATAAAATCATAATTCACTTTAGAAAGAACTCCAGAATGGATTCCATAGGAATTGCATTCTGAAATTCTTCAGATTTTGTGTCACCGAGGAACGGCGAAAATTAGTTAGCATGAATATAGATAACAATTTTCACACTCTGAAGAAATCGATTTTTTACACTCTGAAGTTTGTACCTGCGTTATCCTTGGCACAAACTAATTCAAAAGGCAGGTATATAGTTAGTGCCGCTAACGCTCAAATTCGCAGGGCTTAGGCAGAGAAGAGGTTATGATGGAGAATAATTATTTTTATCTAAAACCATATAAAATCCTGGAAAAATCCTATGATGTGATTGTAATAGGTGGCGGAACTGCGGGTTCAGCCGCTGCGATAGCTTCTGCCATGGAAGGTGCCCGTACACTGATTGTTGAAAGAAATTCCTACCTTGGAGGCACTGCATCAGGAGGACAGGTAACTCCGATGATGTATAACGGAATAGACGGAAGAGCCGGACACTCTTATCTCAACGAAGTAGTAAAGAAAAAGATGGCTGAGGATGGGTATTCGGCTGATGATAAATATGGTAATGACGGATGGTTTAATCCCGAGATGATGAAGTTCACTCTGGAGAACATTTTCACGGATTATAACGGTGAGATCCTTTACAATACCGAGCTCATTGACACTGTGGTTGAGGATAATAAAATAAAAGGAATACTCGTCCATAACAAATCAGGGCTTCAGTTTATTAGCGGCAATATATTCATTGACTGCACCGGCGATGCTGATGCTGCCTTCTGTTCAGGAGTTCCCTGCTTTACCGGGGACGAAATTTATCATAACAACCAAGCCATGTCCTTGCGTTTTATGGCTGGTAATATTGATATAGCAAAGCTGAAATGCTTTTTACATGAGATAGGTGAGCCTGATATATTAGAATATCCTCTGGTTGAGATAGCCTCAGTATGGGGGCATGTCACTCCTCTCAATCATGTATTCCAAAAGGCCTTCGATAATAATGATATTGAATATGATGACGGGAAATACTTCCAGGCATTTTCGGTACCCGGCATGCCGGGCGTCATGTCGTTTAACTGTCCGGAGATACCAGACATACGTGATTCACTGAATACAGCTTCAGTAAGTATGGCTTTAATGACCGGAAGGAAAATGATAAAGAGGCTGCACAGCTTCTTAAAATCTTACATACCTGGCTTTGAAGGAAGCTTCATTATGTCGGTAGCAGAAATGCCCGGCATACGGGAATCCAGGCGAATAAAGGGCAAATATGTACTAAGTGAAAAGGATTATGCGGATAGGGCTAAATTTGACGATTCCATAGCAAGGACAGCATACCCGATTGATATTCATGGACACAGTGATGATAATAAGCCAGATACTACATCAGATATTAAGCCGGATATTAAGCTGGATATTAAGCCGATGGAACGTGGCGAATATTTTGAAATACCATACAGGTGCCTGGTAACGGAAGAGATTCAGAATCTTCTTGTGGCTGGAAGGTGCATATCATCGACATTTATAGCTCAGTCATCCATCAGGATACAGCCAACCTGCAGAGCTATGGGTGAAGCTGCGGGTATTGCTGCCTCATATTGCATAAAGAACAACATGAAAGCGAACGGCCTGGATGGAAGAATTATTGGTGCTATCATGATGGAATGTATCCAGGAATAATTATGTCAAAGAAAGGGTGTTCTGAATGAGTATCAATAGTGTTAAGCTTACAGACCAGTTCAGACGTATCGGCTTAAAACCCGGAGATACTGTCCTTGTCCATAGTTCGCTGAGGAGCTTCGGTTATGTTGAAGGGGGAGCTCTCACAGTAATCGAAGCATTAATGAATACTATCAGTGATAAAGGCACCTTGATCGTACCTACACTGACTGGCAGAAGAGAAGATTCGGCAGCCTGTCCGCCTGTATTTGATGTATTCAGAACGAAGTGCTGGACTGGTACCATACCGGAGACCTTGCGAAATATGGAGGGAGCGTTACGTTCTCTTCATCCTACTCATTCCGTGACAGCCATAGGAAGTCAAAAGGAATTTGTGACCTCCGAGCATGAAAAATCCTTATCCCCCTGTGATAAGCAAAGCCCTTATTATAAAAATGCACAAAGCAAAGGCTATATTATGCTTGCTGGAGTTGATCAGGAGAGTAATACGTCGATCCATTCCTGTGAGGAAATAGCAGGGGTACCTTACCACCTGCAACAAAATGCATTTGAAATCAACATAACAGGTTATGATGGTAAAGAGATAACGGTTATTAACAGGCTGCATAATTGGGAAAAGCCGGCAACAGATTTTAATAAACTGGATCAGTTGTTTGAGATGAATGGCATTATGAAAAAATATAAGGTTGGAAATTCTCTGATCAGGTTAATCAATGCATATGAAATGTTTGAATTTACGATAGATATATTAATAAATAATCCGTATTTCCTGCTTGTATAAGGTACCATAGACTACTTATGAATACGAAGAAAATGGGACGGAGTGGTTTGAGATGTTAAAAAAGGTATTATTAATTGCTTTCCTGGCGGTATCCCTGACGATCTGCTGTGCATGTTCGAAATCAACTGCATCGGATATCCCAGAACAGAAGGATAATTCTAAAGATATTCTTGAAGAGACTTCCGAAGAGACTTCTAAAGATATTTCGGATGATACTTCTAAAGAGACTTCTGAAGATACTTCTGAAGAAGCTTCCGAAGAGACTTCTAAAGATACTTCCAAAGAAACTTCTACAGATGCTTCTAAAGAGACATCTAAAGATACTTCAGAAGTGATTTCTAATAACACTACAACTCAGGATAATACTGACACAGAAGAAACAATCACTAATATGAACTGGGAAAATCCTTTAGGAAAAGGCGGAGATGCGGATGGTCCCGCCTGGGTGATATACTCGAAAACCGGTTACAATCAGGCATCATTCAATATAAGCCTTAAGAATATCGAGTCAAATCTTATAAGGAAAAGTGATGGGCAGGAGGTTGCCTCTTATTTATTCCTCGGAGTCGACATTT
>DATMUM010000108.1:0-22549 GCA_035564175.1 Mobilitalea sp. | reverse complement strand
TCGGCTGTAAGTTCTGACATATCCTTATGTAATTTTAAAAATTCATCCAACTTCCGCTTATATAAATCCTGAAAATACTCTTCCGAGAAGGTTTCTGCTGGTTTTGACACATACATTAATAAATAAGTATCTGAACCTGCTTTTTGGTTATACCATTCCTTCGTTAAATATTTCATCGCTGGCCTCCTTTATTTTTACTGACAGCAAAATCTTAAAAATATGAAAAGCACTCTATTTGTTAATCAGTATGAAGCTACTCGTTTGGGCATTCGCCCTTTCTCACCGCGATAATAACCGATAGAAAATCCTGTATCATCTCTCTGGTAACATTCATCTGTATAAGATATAAATCTGCTAAGGCTTTCTTAAATTGTAAAATTGCATCTCTATCCGCAGCTTCCGCTGGTACAGGTGTATACTCCACCAGGAATACTGTCCTTGCAACATCATATAAATAATCACCATGACACACGTTCATAAAATCAATCACCACTGCATTTCCATCCGATATGAATATATTGCCCGGATGGAAATCCCCATGACAGAGTGTATCTCCATCCGGTAATTTCTCAATCATCTGCAATACTTCTTCCCGATTACCCAAATTTGTGGATGAAGTATTTGATATATGATATTTTAAAAAATCCTTATAATTAGGAACATCCTGTATTTTATTCTGAAGGATGGTCTTATGCAGATTTGCCATATATTCGGCAGATTGATGTATATTGCCTGTTTTAAGTACCCAATCGAGCAGGGATTCACCTTCCACTCTGTCATATATGATTCCAATCCGTTCTTCATAGGGCATTATGTCATATGCTTTGGGTTTGGCAAAATTCATGTTACTTATTGCCAGGGCATTCTGAAATTCTTTTTCTGCTGCTTCCTTAGGATATCCTTGATTGAAAAGCTTAAGTACTCTTTTGTCATCCCATTCATAGACAGATGCCGTATTGCCTATTCCAATAATATTTCCGTATTTCATTCCTTAACCCCAACCTCTCATGTAATTAACTTTATACTGTCTCCAGTTCCTCTATAAAATAAGGGTTTTTCCCTTTTTAATCATATCAATTCTTTCACAGACTAGACATCCCATAGGTAAGTTATCCTTTCGTTCAATAAACGTTTTTAGCTTCACTACCTCACAATACTTCCACCCCATTCAACCAGGGTAAAGCCTTGCCTATCAAATTGATTTAACTCCTGTTCCTCTATCTCCACATACTCCTTCAAAGGCTGGAACACCATATAGATTCTTAGTATACTGTCCGGTGTCGGACTTACGTTTAACCTGGCATTGTCCGTATAACAATCTGACTGGAAACAAATCTTATTGTATGGATTTTTCTCCAGGAAGGGCACCCAGAATTCCATAAAATCCTTTTGCTCCTGCTCATTCAATCCCATATAACTCAGCTTATCACTTAAGAACGCTTCCGACTGATTTCCCTGTATACAGAACCCTTTTGTCATGTCATACTGCATATCGCTTTCACCCTCCCAGAACAGGTAAGGATATTCTCTTCCGCTATCATCTACTAAGGTTCCGTCAGGGTAAGCTATTACATCCCACCCATCCTTATATTCAGGATTAGTGCCGGTCAGCACACCGCTAAAATCCAGCGAGACAGAGATTCTTTCCTTCTTAGCAGGATATAGATATATAACAGGTTTATAACATTTATTGGGATCTAATTTAAAATCGCTGGCTTCAATCTTATTTACCGTGACCTCATAATAATTCGTGTCAATCTCGTTCATTTCTTTATAATAGACGTCTATGATATCGCCTTCACAGTACTTGTCATCCAATTTCTCGAGCACCTTAAATTGGTTCGGTGACGGCCACGGATTCTCCGCCATAAAATAGTCATCTTCTATTGTAACTATGGAAAGGGTGAGAAGGTTGCTGTCTGAATCGCTGGTTTGTTCATCTTCCGCCTTTTTATGCCTGGAACATGAAGCCAGTGATATAAATATTATTGTAATTATCATTGTATACATCAATCTTTTCATTTTACTACCTTCCATTCAATCCCTCTATTTATCAAGTTAAGGGTTTTCATACGTTACTTTACACTACCTCAATCCACGCGTCTGACTATATATATTGAAATTGTTTATTATCCTATTATGTATATGATATTATTGCCTTAACCATATATTTACTTCACCTCTATACTTTACCACTGAATGTATAATACTGTCAAACTCGACCTGGGTTTACAGCAGAATAATGATCACTTTATGTCAAAGGAGTTCACACAGAATTACTTTTGACAAAAAAATGCAGCCCATATCAAATGAAGATATGAACTGCATGTGAAAAGCTTTATTTAAGGTTCTCAACAAATTGAATCTTTAATCCGTTGGGATCCAGCATATAGAAGAATTTGATATTAGATTCCCTTATAAAAACCGTTTCTTAACCTCTTCGAACTTCTCCGTTGTCATCAGTGCATCCTTATTCAGATCCTTGAAGGTAACAATATAAGTCCATCTTCCATACGGCTCTATTTTCTTGATCTGCGATACGTTGATCAGATAGGATTTGTGGCTTCTCATGAATTGCTCCGGATCCAGCTTCGTCTCGATATCGGATAAGCTTGCTGAAGTTGTGAAGGAGTCCTGCTTTGTATAAATGACGGTACTGCTGTTTTCCCTCTGAATCAGGATGATGTCTTTGATATCGATGAAGCTCATGCTTTCCTTGCCCTTCACCAGCAGCTTATCTAAGCCCCGTTCATATTTAACGATTTTATCAAGCTCCTCATTTTTTACCGGCTCCGAAAGCTCCTTGATCCGGTCAAGCGTCTGCTTCACTCTCTCAATATGAAAAGGCTTTATCAGATAATCAAAGGCATAGACCTCAAAGGCATTGGACATATATTCCGAATGTGCAGTAGCAAAGATGATCTTTGTCTTCGGTTCCAGATCAGCTATTATCTTTGCGCATTCCAAGCCACTGGTTCCTTTAATCTCAATATCCAAAAATACAACCTCTGCTTTTGTCTTCGTAAATAAGGTAACGGCATCTGCCAGGTTATCGGTCTCACCGACAACCTCAAAGCCTTCATTCTGTTCAATTATTTTACGGAGTAACGTTCTTATTCCGCTTTCATCTTCCACCAGAATAACCTTCATCGCCATTTATATTCGTCTCTTTCTGCGTTTGCTTAGAGGTTTGCCAAGTATCTCAGACCAGATGATGGCTTCCTGAAGCCTTTCCTGTGATACCAATCCATCCTTGTTTGCAGGAGGATTAGGCATTCTGATTTCCACTGCCGATTTTACAGGCTTTATATCAAGCTTCATCTGCGCAGGTTTCTCAGGGACCGGCTTCTCTGGTACAGGCTTCTTCGTTGTGGATACTGGGATATTCTTATAAGTCATCGCCTTTGAGAAGGATTGTTTTTCATTATTATTCATTGTTACCTCCATAATTGAGCCCTGTTGAATCTAATTAATTTACAACAGGTATTCTGCTTTCTTACTGCACGGCAAAATCTATTTCAATCAGTTATTTCTTATCACCATCAACAATTGATTTCTTGGAGGTCTCAGATATCTTCTCTCTCATCTTGGTATCTGCCTTGATATTCTGCAGATCATAGTAATCCATGACACCCATGTTGCCTTCTCTGAGTGCCTGAGCCATAGCCTTCGGAACCTCAGCTTCTGCTTCAACAACATAAGCACGCATTTCCTGTTCCCTCGCAACAGCCATTGCTCTTCTTTCCTCAGCTTTAGCCTGTGCGATATTCTTATCTGCTTCAGCTTGCAGGGTCTGGAGCTGAGCACCGATATTTCTGCCGACATCAACATCCGCGATATCAATGGATAAGATCTCAAAGGCAGTACCGGAATCAAGACCTTTGCTTAATACTCTCTTGGAAATGTCATCCGGGTTCTCAAGTACTTCTTTGTGGGATTTCGCAGAACCTACTGTAGTAACAATACCTTCACCAATTCTCGCTAAAATGGTTGCTTCTCCGGCACCTCCGACCAGACGTTCCAGGTTGGCACGAACGGTTACACGGGCTTTTACAAGTAACTCAATACCATCCTTAGCGACTGCAGATACCATCGAAGTCTCAATCACCTTCGGGTTAACACTCATTTTAACCGCATCGAATACATCACGGCCAGCCAGATCGATGGCTGCTGCCTTCTCAAAATGCAGTTCAATTCCAGCTCTTTCCGATGCAATCAAAGCGTTGACAACACTGTCAACATTACCACCTGCCAGATAATGTGCTTCGAGCTGGTTAACGCTTAAAGAAATTCCAGCCTTTGTCGCCTTGATAAGCGGAAGAACAATTCTTGAAGGAATTACACGTCTCAGACGCATACCGACAAGATTGAATATACTTACTCTTACATTGGCTGCTAAGGAGGAAATCCATAAGCCCACCGGGACAAAACTGAAGAATAAAATAACTCCTAAACCTATAATACCTATTAATACTAATGCACCAATTGCTGCTGGCATATACTTATACCCTCTTTCCTTGAATTTTATATTATTATTTGCTTAATCCTGTTCTTTTACTATTAACTTCGAACCTTGTACTTTATAGATTACAAGCTTGGCGCCCTTCGAGATATATTTACCTTCCGATATAACATCGAAGTCAATTCCGTTAAAGTTACCGACACCCGTCGGTCGCAGATCTGTAATTGCAACTCCTTGTTTCCCAAGTAAATATTTCAGGTCGCTTGAACTTATGTAACCTTTATCCTTCTTCTGTTCCTCTTTTAAAATAATCGGTGATTTCAGCTTTCCCCTCGATAATAAACCTAAAATGACTGCCAGCATGATACCTAATATAGCCAGTACAACAATCGTTATGATTGCACCTTCTTCGAAGGAATCAGAAACCAGAAAGACAGCTACGATAAGACATCCTGTTCCGATAATTCCAGGTGCATGCAGTCCCGGTGTTATCATCTCAATTCCAACTAAAATAAATCCGGTAATAAACAATAAGATTGCCAGTACAAACAACCCGTCAATTCCACCTAACATATCCATTCTCCTTTCTTTGTTAGAAGTTTTTTTGCCCTACGTGAGGAAGGATTCTCTGCAGTGTATTAATACTACTGGTCAGAAGACCTCCTCTATCGGTTTATTTATCCTTACTATATACCCGAAGGAGATTATATGGAATACGTATTCGCTAAGTTATACATTTTTCGAACTATAATGTCATATTTTATTTATCAAACTTCAGCTGCTTTGTTGAAATGTCATTATGTGACCTTGAAAATGAAATATCATAGGTAATGTATAAGAATAAATTATGAATTATTAAATCTGCATAATCTATGTTTATACATCTATACATCCTTCTTGGGAACTGTCACTGTAAAGCAGGTCTTATTAGCATTAGAAGCAGCCTCCACTGATCCCCCGGCTTCCCGTAAGATTTTGGCAACGATATAAAGTCCCATGCCATGACCCTGTTCCTTCTTTGTTGTAACTCCCTGCTTGAAGATCTCTTCTAACTGATTTTCCGGAATCTGAGGACCATTATTGTAAATCTGGAAGGTATAATCGTCCTTATTCTCACCGATTTCAATATAAAGATTTCTCTCTTTGTCCAGTTCCGATAAGGCAGTAATCCCATTATCAATGATATTGGCTAGAACCTTACACAGATTCCAAGGCTCGATGGCAATGTCCTTCAGATCGGAGCGCACTTCAAGATATAGATCAATGCTGTTCTTCTCCGCCACCTCCAGCTTCGCCTGAAGCAGCGCATTTACCGCTGGCTGCGCTGTTTTTAAGGCTTTACTGACCTTCATGATATCTTTGAACACCGGATCAAGATACTTCTTAGCCTCTTCATACTCCTTCAACTCCATCAGTCCGTAGATTACCTGAAAATGATTGAGATAATCATGCCTCTGGGCCCGGAGTGTCGTATTCAGTTCTTCGAGATTCTGGATGCTTTCCTCGAGGTTTACATTTTTATAATGACTGGCAAAATATAAGCCAAGAATCGTGATCAAGCTGCTGAACAGCATCAGCCCCATGGAAAGGAAAATATAGATATTCACCTCACCGAGAATGGCGCTTCCGACACCGATCCATATGGCAAGTCCGATGATAAACTGCATTACATTAATCGTTAATAACGTTGCTACTAGCTTTCTTATGCTCAAATTGATCCCACCTGTATTATAAATACTTTTCTTTAATCTTCATTAATTCAATAAATTTCTCAGCATCGCCGCCTTCATCCGGATGACAGGTCTTATAAAGCTCACGGAAACGTTTCTTAATGGCTGCCTGATCTGCATCATAGGGCAATCCGAGGTAAGCCAGCAGCTCCGGATCCTGAACATCCATCATCTGAATGCCATTGGCTTTATACATCTCATAACAGACCGTAAACCAATATTCACCGTAAGCCTGCTTGAGCTGTTCCTTATCCATTTGCTCGAGGGTATGTAAGGAATAACGTGCTTTGGGGTTGCCGGAATTCGCCAGATCAAAAAAATCTCTCCAGACTAACGGGAGCTTCTCCATCTGCTGCACACTGCAGTGCTTATCAATATATTCCTTTGAAAATCCGTAGCGAAACATCAGCTCCAGCTTCTTTAATTTGCGTATTTTCTGCTTTAATTCCTTCTCCGCCGCCATAAATTCCTACCTTTTATGATATTTATTAATACTAATCTACTATATTCTTAGACATACATACCGATAACGGCATATTCTTATATTGTCCGTAGTTTTCGATTACATTATAACCTATTTTCGTATATAATCCTATGGCTTCTGTCATTGGTTTTCCTGTTTCAAGAATTAAGCTTCTATACCCTTGTTCCCTCGCCTTCTTCTCGACCTGTTCCATCAGAAGCTTTGATAATCCGCGGCCACGGTAATCCTTTCTGACAAATACCCGCTTCACTTCAGCAATCCCGTCATCATAATATTTGAAAGAAGCGCAGCCTACCGGCAGCTCATCCTCATATGCAATAAAGACGTCGTGAATATGATTTAGCATATTATATTGATTATATTCTGCTCTTTGCTTTTCACCACCGACAATTTCATTCAGATTGTCATCCAACATACTGCATAAGTTAATAAAATCCTGATCTTCACCATTCGTATATTTAATATTCATCTTTCTTTCCTCCTACCTCAATATATGAGATTTGTCAATATATCTTCTGATATATTTTTTTGTTTATAGTTAACACCTATAGGTATTAAAATCAGTTACTGTTCTTTGCTTATAGTTATTATTTTTTTAGTAATCCGTTTTAAAACCAGCTGTTTCATTGCGACCAATTCCATCATTGATGATCCCCTCTTGTGTTACTTAATTGTAAACCATATTTTACCACCATGAACTGACAATATGCAAGCTTATTAGTAAACTTGTAATGCATTGAACAGTGTATCGGCGATTGCACAACGCTTATAATTATTTATTATGAATTATTTATTCGTGTAATTACCTTATATCACCAATATCATCTTTATCACCTTATATCATCTTATATCATCTTTTAGAGATTCGTTTACATGCTCAATGTTTTAGTAAAATAATGTAAATTTTAATAGCTTTTTTCCGAAGTTCAATATATAATAAATAGCAGAACAAATGTTTCTATTTTTATTACTGAGCGACAAGAGGAGGTTCCCAATGGACCAGATTTTTAACATCTTTTTTCCCAATGCCAATTCCAGAGAAACCTATTTTACAATCCATAATATCAAGACTGCGCATCTGTATGGTAAGGGCAAAGGTGTAAAGGTGGGGATCATTGATTGGCTTTTCGGCATCGATAGGTATAAACCTCTTTATCATGGATTCGTTGATGTCACCAATTCAGAACCTGAGGTATTAAATAGTGCAGAGCATGGTTATTGGATGGCTTCTGTATTAAAAGAAATAGCACCGGAGTGTGAAATCCATGCAATTAATGCCTGCAATAATGTCAATCCGGATGAAGAGCTGCGTCTAGGCTATCTGGAAGCAGCAATTGATTGGGCGATTGAGAACAATATAGATATTCTTACTTACTCACAAGCCAATTTCAGCAAAGGAAATATCAATAGAAGGAACCAGGCTATCAAAAAGGCCGCCGAACAAAATATAATTACAACCTTCATCCATTGTGACAGTACTGATAATTTATGGCCTTATGGCTGTTACCCTTGATTAATTACGGTTATGACAGAGAGCCAGATTATAATATCTATCACTTTGATTACAATAATTTATTTCTCGAGCAGTATGCCAGATATCAAACTGCTTTGGAAAGTGGAGCTCCGATAAACAGTGGTGATGAGATACCCCATTTCTCCTTTTCCTCCATGTCTCCGGTGCTTGCAGGATTTATCGCTATAATTAAGAGCATATCACTTGATTTAACGAAGTATGAAATAAAACAACTGCTGGATTCTGCATCCTACGCTAACATAAGAAAGGGAGATCATTGGTATGATTTAAATCCCTGCCCGAAGGTAATTGATATCGGTAAAGCAGCGGAATTACTATATCAAAAAGAAAAGGAGCTTATATGAACCTAGAGATTAAGAAATTAACACCCGAGTTAACCAATGACTATATTGATTATTTTGAGAATGTAGCATTTACAGATAACCACGAATGGGCTGGATGCTTCTGCACTTTTTATCACTGGACTGATGAACTGGAAGCTGAACGTAAGGTGCATGCCGAATCGGATGGTACCTGTTTTATGAAGGGACAAGCAGTCAAATTCATTCAGAATGGCACGCTCCAGGGATATCTGGCTTATGAGAATGGTTCTGTGGTCGGCTGGTGTAATGTGAATGATAAAGCAAATTTCAGCGGCCGTAGCAAGGAAAAACGTCCGGAGTTATGGGAGGACGCCAATACTACAGATAAAGTAAAAGCAATTGTCTGCTATACGATCGCCCCTGATATGCGTCGCAAAGGCATTGCCACACAGCTTCTTAAGAGAATCTGTGAGGATGCAGTTACGGAAGGCTATGATTATATAGAAGCCTACCCCGGAAAAGATACAAATAACATCCATAGAAATTATCATGGTCCCATGCCTTTGTATGAGAAATTCGGATTTACGCTGCATAAAGAATTGGAAGGGGAAGCCGTTGTTCGTAAGTATTTATAATGCGCAGCAGCATACAAAGCGTTTTATGAAAGTATTAGCTTTTGATATGTTACTTTATATAATAACTTTCTCATAATCGAGGGGAGCCAAAATGAATCAGGACCTTTTAAATTATTATAACAACACCAAATCACCCTGGGGTATTCTATTCTATAGAATGATATGGGAACAATTATCCAATATAAAGGGTATGAAAATATTGGATTTCGGAAGTGGCTTTGGAATTACTGCCAATCATCTGGCTTCAGATAATGAAGTAATTGCAATTGAGCCTAATTCAGAGATGGTAGAAATGAGAATAAATGATAATACATACGAACAAAAAGTTGGAGGTTATGAACTATTAAAAGATATAGCGTCCGATAGCTTTGATATCGTCATCTGCCATAACGTTTTAGAATATGCTTCTGAAAGAGAGGAAATTGTCAGAGAATTTGCAAGGATATTGAAGCCCAATGGACTGCTTTCTATTATCAAGCACAATCATGCAGGTAGAATAATGCAAAAGGTTGTTTATGAGAATAATGTCGATGAAGCCTTGAAATCACTTGATGGAGGAGAGCTTAGCGTCCTTAATTTCGGAAAGGTTAATTATTATTACAATGATGAAATCGTTACATGGGCGGAGAATTTAAAGATTGTAAGAACATTAGGAGTAAGGACATTTTGGGCATTACAACAAAATCATGAATTGAAAGCACAAGATGATTGGTTTGAAAAAATCCTTAAAGTTGAAGAACGTGTATCTGAAATAGATGACTTTAGAAATATAGCTTTTTTTAACCATTTATTAGTTCGTAAACAATAATACGAAAGGAACTTATTATGAACACTTTAACCGTTGCAATTGTTCAATATAATTGCTCGATACCGGATCAGAAATTAAATACAGACAACGGCCTTCGCTTTGTCAGGGAAGCAAAAGCACTCGGTGCCGACATCGTACTATTTCCGGAATGCTGGATCACAGCATATGCATTTCCGGATATCGCGGAAACAAAGCTTCCAGAGAATGAGATTGAGCAGCATCCGGATTTCAAGCTCTGGTATGAGGCAGCTTTGACCGAAGATAGTCCATCCATCCGATCATTTCAGGAGCTTGCGAAAGAATTATCTATGGGAATTGTTATCACAGGCTTTACTAGGGGAGTAAAACGGCTTCAGAATTCAGCCTTCGTCATAGATAGAAATGGCGAAATTCTTCTTAAGTACAGCAAGATACATACTTGTGATTTCAGCACAGAGCGGATGCTTGAACCTGGTACAGAATTTAAGGTTTGCGAGTTCGATGGCGTTAAGTTAGGTATCATGATCTGTTATGACAGAGAATATCCCGAAAGTGCAAGAGTTCTAATGTTAAAAGGTGCTGAGATTATTCTGGTGCCTAATGACTGTGAAACCATGAAGCCCAGATTACAGGCTCTCTCTACCAGAGCATATGAAAACATGGTCGGTGTAGCCATGGCTAACCCGCCTGGTGAAAACGCAGGTTGCTCCTGTGCCTTCAGTCCCATTACCTGGGATCGTGATGGAAGGCCCATCGATAATGCACTGCTAATTGCCGATGAAATGACGGAAGGGGTTTATATCGCCAGTTATGATCTGGATGAGATACGGCATTATCGCAGCAGAGAGATGATGGGCAATACCTTTCGTAAGGTAAATACATATCAGTATTTGCTAAGTGATAAAGTGGAGCCTCCTTTTATCAGATCGTTATAACATAAAAATAAGGCCATAACTTTTACTTCCATAAGAAAAAGGAGAAATTGAACATGAATAATTCTGAAATAATGAAACTCATTGACAATGGAGCCAATTTTTACTGCCGTCAATTAGGCAATGCATCGCATATGGAATTTATGAATAATGGATATTATTCCATGATTTATCCTAAAGCGGGTCAAGAGGGCGGAACATCCTTGTTCGATGTTACACTCGATCATTTAGATGATGAGGACGCGTTGAAAATTATCAATGAAATTAAAGCATTAAATGTACATACCTGGTGGGGGTTATGCCTTTCTGACAGACTTGCTGATCTGGTCTGGGGAAAGGATAGACCTATTTTGACACCGGAGCAACATGAGGAAGGCGAAGAATTTTACATAGCAATTTTCCCGGATGAAAAGCCGCTCTATAATAGCTACACGGATGAAATAACGATTAAGCCAGTTACAACACTAGATGAGTTCAGTTTATGGGCAGATATATGTAATTCGGTTTTACATGGCGGTTATCCCATCATGCACAGGATAAACCATTATGATATATGTAAGAATGGCATTATGCCTTGTTATATTGGATATTATCAAGGTAAGCCTACAGCAGTTTCGGCTATTTTAAATAACAACGGTATTTCATCTCTTGAGTTCGTTGCCACTTTGGATGAGTTCAGAGGAAAAGGACTGGCACGAGCATTATGCCAAAAGGCAGTTGATGATGCTTTCGTAAATGGGTCGAAGATTATTACAACAAGAGCATTTGCAGGTGCTAAAAACTTGTATAAATCGATGGGATTTAAAATCTATTATTGATAGAAGAAAATGAAGGGCCGAAGTAAAAGAAAAATACCCGACTGAATATGATAAGTGGTATATAAATCGTAGATATACCAAAACACCCAAGGGTGAATCATACCAAGATATGTTAGAACGTGTTATGTCAGCCTTATATAAAATATTTAAAACAAATTGTGACGATGCTGCAATAGTAACTCATAGTGCGGCTATTATGTGTTTACAACTAAAAAGTCTATTCGATTTAATAGGATAAACCAGAAAACAATGCATAAATAAATAATATGCATGAAAAGAAAATGAGTAGAAATTATAAGGAGAATATACAAATGAATAAAGGAATTATCATATGGTTAAACGGAGTATCAAGTTCAGGAAAAACCACGTTAACAAGAGTTTTGCAGAAAAAATTAGAAGAACCGTATTATTGGCTTGCTAATGATACTTTCTGTGATATGAGTCCTGAAAAGCTTTGGGATATAGATGCGTCAGAAGCTGAATATCAGGCTTTATCTATGCTTAACCATACAATTAAACTGTTTTCTGACATGGGAAAAAACATTATAGTTGACCACGTACTGATAAGCACCCAAAAAGGCGATTTACTGAAGAAAAGTGTTGACTTATTACATGAATACCCAGTGCTGTTCGTTCACGTTGTTTGTCCTATAGACGAATTGCGAAGACGCGAAATAGAACGCGGTGACCGTAATATTGGACAAGCCGAAAGTCAGCTTACTATCCTAAATCCGCAAGAGACATATGATATTACCGTTGATACATACGAAAATACTGTGGAAGAGTGTGCGGATGAAATTATCAAAATGCTTGGAATGGCGGATTGCTATTCGGCGTTTAAGATTTTAAAAAATCAGTTATAACAATAAGTATAATTAGCAATTAAGTCGCCTCACAATCGTTGGCGAATGCGAATGAACTATTTTATAGCAAATTATGTAGTGTCAAATCAGAATTTCTGGAGGATATTAATGGAACGTATTTTGATTATAGGAGGCAATGGATGCGGAAAAACGACATTTGCACAAAAATTAGCCAGAAAATTGAAACTCCCACTAATTCACCTTGATGTTCTATACTGGAGAGATAATTGGAAAAATGCTTCAAAAGATGAATTTGATGAGTTGTTAATGAAAGAGCTCGCAAAGCCAAAATGGATTATAGACGGAAATATGAATCGTTCAATACCACTTAGACTAAAGTATTGTGATACGGTGATTTATATGGATTTCTCACGCGCTATATGTGTTTATGGTGCTATATTGAGAGTGGTCAAAAATTATGGGAAAAGCCGCTTTGATATGGGAGGTTCTTGCCCTGAAAAATTCGATAAAGAAAAAATTGAGTTTATAAGGACTATTTGGAAAAATGATAAATCAAATAGAAAACGATTTTATGAAATGCTTAATAAGGAAAGTGATGTAAACAAAATAATTTTAAAAAATCGTCGGCAAGTAGATAAGTTTTTGCGGAGGTTGTGAACATAATTTGAAGTACGAGAACTTCCAATTTGCATTATAACTTGATTCATAAATGTCCCCAAATACGAATCAAAAAATATGGAGGGGTAATCATTGATACCCCTCCTCTTCTCATCTATACCGTCAATCCTAACTTCTGGCGTTTCTTGATAATATGAGCTTCTATTCCTTCTGCCACCTGAATCGGATCGTCTCCCAAAGCCACTTTTCCACCCGTCAGGCTTTCCACATCCTCCGTCAGCAGCTTAACCAGATTCGGTGCTCCAGTGATAAAAGGAGTCGGCAAAAGATGCGTATAAGCTCCATATGCCACTGCAAATAAACTGTCTATCATTCGTAATTTATTTGTCGGCTACAGATGCTTCCTTCGCGGTACGAACCTTCGCAGCCAGATTATTCCCTGCAAGGCAGGAGTAGCTGCAGCTGCCGCAGCTGATGCAATCTTTCGCATGATATTTTGATGTCTCCTCAAGCTTCCCCAGGTCAACAAGATCTGCGATCTGCTTAACCTGCAGGCCACTTGGGCAATTCTTAACACAGGTTTTGCAATTGGAGCACTGTGGTGATTCCTTATAGTCCGGAATTATGCCGGCAGCGATAAAGTTGATGGATTTATCAACTACTGCGTCCTCTTCTGCCAGATAAGCCTGCATGATTCCTCCACCTGCAAATATATTAACCGTGTCAGGATAAACAGCCTCCATCACTTCCTGCAGCTTCATCCCAAGCTTAACCTTCACCACCTTTGCCGTCTTTTCCTTAAGGCTGGCAACTGTAAGATATCTTGATTCAACAGGCTTATTAATCAGTACAGCCCTGCTGATTGCATAGATTGTCTGTACATTCAGCACAAGGATACCTTCTTTCGCCGGAATCTGATCGTTATGAAGTCCTTTTCCCAGTACCGCATCAATCAATATCCGCTCAGCACCGACCGGATACAAATCTTGCACCTGAACTATTTCTATTAAATCCGATCCGGATAAACCGCTCTTATCCTTTACCGCAAGATATGATGATTGAAACTCTACACACTTGCGTAATAATTCCACACCTTTCACAATCTCTGTAAAATGATTTCTCAGGAGCCATGCATCATGGATTAATCCGGGATCACATTCCACCCCGTTAATGATAAGGTGTTTGTCTGTTCCTTCGCCCTCCAATACCGTCATAATCTTACGATAGGTGGAGAAAGCAGCACCGCCCATTCCGAATACATCATTTTTGCGGATTCGGTCGAGTATTACTTCTTTTGTTAAATGATCATACTGCGCCTTCTCCAAAGAAGTCTCCTCATTACCGGTAAGGTCAATCATTTCCGTCTTACTGTCAATGTGGGGAAATACTTTTGGAATTCGTACTTTTGCCTTCCCCTTCCGATCAGCCTTATATAACAGTTTAGCGATATCCTCCGAAAACAAATTAACTATCAAAACACCAAGTACAACAGCCGCCGGTGTTTTGAATATATACAAGGGTAAAGCTCCTGCCAGCAGCCCCATTACCCCACCGACCGCAGGGCGAGACGTTACAGTAACCGGATCTGTCATGACAAGACATCCCCAGAAAAATACACCATAAGTTATCATGTTAGCAAATGCCAGTTCCTGATTAAGATACATTGCAGCAAGCATTCCAAGTATAAAGCCTATGCCCGCATATGGCCTTATAGCTAAAAATGCAAGGCTAAGCATAATTGCGGGAAGTAACCACCAGGAAGCTTCAAAGAAAACACGAGGATACCCAAATAAGGGAAGGAGGATGATAAGTCCAGCCATTGCAGGATTTACAATATTCTTTCCCGTTCCACCCTGCAGATGCTTCCCAACAATCAGCGCAAAGGCAACTCCTAATAGCTGCCCCCACAAAGGAGCATTCACAGATAAAAGACTGATCATCGCAGCAGTAATTGCCCCTGATACACAGCACCACAGCCGGTGATGTCTGAGCATACTTGCAATAGCGTCAATCAGTAAACCGAAGGCTGTTAATAATATAAAGTAAATGATCCGAGCAGGATTTTCCATCCACAATGGCAGATGATAAAGTACTAATGTTAAGAATACAGCTGCCATGATATGCTCATTTGACCATTTTGCTTTAATTAGTGGAAAAGTGTTCATTATTTCACACCGGCAATAAATGCATGAAACTTATGAAAACCTGTACCGAAAATCATCATTGGGCATCCGTAAGCTGTCTCAATTCCTGCTTTATCACATTCTGCAAGGGCTGCAGGATCCACTGTTTTCTGGCTATGGAATAAAATCTTCTTAAAACCTTTCCCGATCAGTTCCTTTACGGCCTTCGAGGTATTATCCTTATTCAATAAGATAAATGCTGTCTTGGGCATAACCGGGAGCTCTGATAAATTCTGATATACCTTGATATCAAACTTTGCGTTTTCCTTTGTGTTATAAGGATACACTTTTATTCGATTGTTGGTAAATGCCTTCAGCAGCTCTCTGGAATAACCGATATTTCTTGATGAATAACCTACAAAAAGTATATCCTTGTCGGTCAAAAATCCGCTATGTAATTTAACCATGGTAAAACCCTCCGATCATTTTTATGGAATCAATTATACACATGAATCCATAATCTGTCTAACCATTCCATGACATTTTAATCTAAAGTTAACAATTTATGCAACGCACAATTACTTATAAATCGCCTAAATAGCACAAAGGATTTCGTGTGGTCTACACCCATAATGAAAGTGCTGCCTTAAGTATATTTTACCCTAGTGAACTCCCATACTGAACTTACTGTCACTGGCTTATATCCTTGGCAAACTCCCACACTAAACAAGCTGCCATTGGATTATATCCCCTGTGCTAGGGCATAAAAATACCGGGCTGCAGCTCCTGTTTTCTCAGGTGCTTTGCCCGGTATATTATTTTAATGATATATATTAATTTATCTCACTACCTTATCCATATTCACCTTGAAGGTTTCGCCTTCCTTCATCAGTACATGTCCGGATTCATAAGGCTTACCTGCTACCGTAATCACAACCTCCTGGGCTCCGTAGTAGCTGCCTAAGGTATTCGTAATGCTCTGTAAGATCAATAATTCATAGCCTGCTCCGGCATTCATATCCGTTACCAGCTCCGATGAGAAATCTATATGCACAATTTTATCATCTCCCAGATATAAGCTGTTAATCTTGGTATTAATACTTGCTAACGGAAGATAGTTATCCTTGGCAGCTTCAGCACAGATGGCATTCTGGAGTACCAGCTTGGTATCATCCCCGGTATGGAACGTTAAGGTCAACGGTTCCACATAGATTTTCTCATCCGAAGCCGGATAATAGATATCTATATTCTGGGTAAAAGGTGTATTGCTATGAATTTCACTCAGGGTGGAAGTTACCTCCATATCCCCTGATCCATATACACTCTTAATTAAACCGGTCTGGGGAGCATAATAATCCTTGGTGGTACTGTCCGTTCCTTCTGTGGTAACCTCGATTGCTTTATAATTACCGGTTGGGGTATCAACATTTACATCAATTGCGGAAATGTAGCGCTTACTGCCGTCGGAAAGGGTCCACTGGGTTCCTTGTACCAGGGGCTCCATCAACAGAACCTCCGCATCCTCACCTGCAGCTGCATTTTCAATAAAATTCTCACGGTAATAGCATTCATTCACCTTTTTAATCACAGACAGCTTGCCGTCTTTGATCTCCATCACTCTGACCGTCTCTGTTCCTCCATTATTGGTTCTGGTTTGAATTCTTCCTTTCCCTCCATCCAGGAAATCAGTGAAGCTGGTATAGGATGCATATTCATTCCCTGCACCTGTATATATATACTCCGTGTCAGCAAGGAGTGGGTAATAATCTTCCAGCTTCAGAGCTTGTGCGGTAGTATTTTCCTGAGTATTCTCTGTGGTATTTGCTGCGGGCTGGGTAACTGTCGGCTGAACCGAAGGAGTCACTGTATTAGATATTTCGGTATTTTGCTTTGTTTTGCCGCAGCCGCTCATTATAGCTATCATTAATACAACCATTAAAGGCATTATAACTTTTTTCATATTTTCCTCCATGATACTGTGATATGTAAGTTTATAATTTCACATCCATTAGACGATGCCTTCTTTCATGAAGTTCCATCCTACTATTTACAAAGCCTCTATGACTTCTGCAGGTAATTACCGTCGATATCATATAACCTGTATAAAGCTTTACCATGAAGTGTATTGATTATACAGTGCTGACTACTTAGAAAATAACATTAATTTCAAATAATCCGCTGTATGGCTTATATCAAAAATTAGCCTACGAGCTGAGGTAAGGCCTGCTTATACCAAGCCTTGTTGCCCACGCAAAGTTGAACCCGATCTGCCTTGCTCTCTAAGCCTGAATTAAGCCACCGATGCTCTCACTGATTTTCTTCGCTATATAGGAATTGTTCATTGTATATAGGTGTATTCCATCCACACCTTGTGAAATCAAATCAACAATCTGGTCTACTGCATATGCAATCCCGGCGTCACGAAGAGCTTCCGGTGAATGTTCAAAGCGCTGCAGCATCTTTGTGAATTTCGGAGGAAGGCTTGCGCCGCATAAGGTTACCATCCTCTCAATCTGAGCCTTATTGACAACCGGCATGATACCCGCTTCAATCGGAACCTTAATTCCTGCTATTCTTGCTTTTTCCAGGAAGGAATAGAAATAATTGTTATCAAAGAACAGCTGTGAAATCAGATGCTCTGCGCCGGCATCGACCTTCTTTTTCAGATTAAGAATATCTTCAATCAGATTTTCTGATTCTATATGTCCTTCCGGATAACATGCTCCCGATATATGGAAGCCGCCTCTTTCATTGATGAAGGCTACCAGCTCACTGGCATAACGAAATTCATGCTTGGGCGGAACATTCGGATTAATATCTCCTCTAAGGGCCAGAATATTCTCTATTTTATTCTCTTTCAGCCTGTCCAGAATCTGTTCAATCTCTGCCTTCGTATAATTGACGCAGGTGAGATGTGCTACGGGCTCGATGTGATATTTATTCCTGATTGCGGATGCTATTTCGCAGGTAGCGGTGTCGCCTGCATTGCCACCAGCACCATAGGTTACACTGATAAAATCCGGTCTTAAGTCCTTCAGCTCGTCGAGGGTTGTATAGATCGTATCAATCGAACTCGTCTTCTTCGGGGGAAAAACTTCAAAGGACAATACTGTTTTCTTCTGATCAAATAAGGCTGCTAACTGCATAAATACCTCCTGCCAATTTTTTATCTAATTGTATTCGTTAATCCTTGGACTGTCAATTATTTCATCAATCCATTTTGCCGATAACATGGTAAATGCATTTAGGTCAGCTTCTTTCTAAACCCGTCGAATTCGACGGATTTAGAATTTGGATTATGTAAAGTTAATAATCTATATAAGGTCCTTCTGATCCGTCAGAGATTTTATAAAACAACGTCTACGCTTATGATTCACTGTTTCATAATATTTCCACATCGACTGTACCTGGCGGTTTGTCTCTAGCTCAGGCCCTGTCTCCGCATACAGTAATCCCTTACTTCTTGCTGTTGTTGCCATAGAATTAAGCAAAATAGCGGTTAAGCCTTTGTTCTGCATCCTGGGTGTTACTCCTACGAGATACAGATCCAGAACAGCAGCCTTGGCAAATGGCGCCCGCAGGATTCGGTACCATCCAAAGGGGAACAGCCTGCCTTTGCTCTTCTTCACAGCCTTATTTAGAGAGGGCACAGCAAGCCCAAAACCAATCAGCTCTTCCTTTGAATCCACCAGCAGCTTTACATATTCCGGATTAATCAGCAGAATATACTGGTCAACATATTTTTGGATCTGCTTCTCACTCAGATCTACTGTACCGTACAGATTGCTGTAGCAGACATTCAGAAGCTCCAATACTTTCGGAATGTAAGGCTTTATCTCACTGCGGCTTTTTAATTCCACCAGCGTGATATCATGTTTTTTCAGAACTACTTCCGCAAGTACATCCATCTTCTTATCCGATTCCTTCGGAATGGAGACACGGTATTCCACCCAATCGACATCCTTATGATAGCCCAGCCTCTCAAGATGATCGATGTAATAAGGGAAATTATAGATTGTGATAAACATCCCTTCCTCTTCAAAGCCTTCCACCAACATTCCTTCCTGATCCATGTCGCAGAAGCCGATTGGACCATGTATTTCGGTCAGGCCGATGAAACGGCCCCAATCCTCAACCGCACCAAGCAGAGCTTCAGAGACCTCATAATCATCGATGAAATCAACCCGGGAAAAACGGATTCGCTTCGTTTCCCATTTCATGTTCGCAGCGTGGCTGATGATTCCGGCAATTCGTCCGACACATTTACCCTCTTTGTACGCCAGAAATTGTTTTACATTGCAATAATCATATGCCGGATTCTTCCTGGGATTAAAATTATTGATTTCGTCAGATATCAGGTCCGGAATTGCCTGCGGAACATTTCTATATAAGTTCGATGGAAATGCTGCAAAAATCTTCTGTTCTTTTTTCGTTAAAACCTCTTTAATCTCAACCATGCTGACCCTCCCGATACCCCTTTTATATGCCTTAAGGAAAATTTATTTTCCTAACTTATTTTACATTAAGCACATTTATTGTTCAAGATGATGTTTATTCCCGACAAAATTAAATAGAAATTGTAAAATGTGCACCATGTAGCATCCTATAATTATTTTAAATTTATCTTGCAGGAGACGATTTGTTATGCTATACTAATCCGAAATTCACCTTTTAGGAGATTTTACCATGAGAAAACTTTATCCTATGTACGTCATTACCATTTTTGAATCACTCAGACATATACGCCTGTAGCTACGATGCATAGCTGCAAACCGGATATGTTCCCTTGTAGTTATGCAAAAACGGATAAGGTTCTATACTATATATACCAAGCCGCCTTGCATAATATTATCAAAGATATTGTGCAGGGCGTTTTTTATTAATAACAAATGAATTGGCTTGCCAAATCATCTTGTATAGAAAGGGATGGGAATCATGAATGTAATCACAGTGAATCAATTATCTAAAACCTTTCGGGTGAAGGTTAAGGAAAAAGGTCTTCGGGGCAGCCTGAAGTCGCTGCTGCACCCTAGCTACCGTCGTGTACCAGCTGTTGACAACATCAGCTTCAGCGTAGAAGAAGGTGAAATACTGGCATTTATCGGACCGAACGGTGCCGGCAAAAGTACTACCATCAAGATGCTTACGGGAATCCTTTACCCCGATGCGGGTAAAGCCTTCGTCATGAAGCTGGATCCTTCTATGAACCGGAAGCAGCTTTCTTATCGTATCGGAACGGTATTCGGACAGAAAGAGCAGCTCTGGACACATCTTACTCCCTATGACAATTTCAAATTCTTCGGAGCAATTTACGATCTTAAGGATAGTGAGGTTGAAGCACGGATTGAGGAATTGAAAACTGTTTTTGAATTAGAGGAGTTTATTAATACCCCTGTCCGCAATCTTTCTCTAGGACAGAGAATCCGCTGCGAAATCGTAGCTTCCCTGATACATAAGCCACAGGTTTTATTTCTGGATGAACCCACCATAGGACTCGATCCGGTCGTCAAGGAAAATATCCGTACCTTGATCAAGAAAATGAATAAGGAATATAAAACTACCATTTTCCTGACCAGTCATGATATCGGGGATATCGAAAAGCTCTGTAAGAGAATCATCATCGTAAATCACGGGAAAATTGTTCTGGATGACTCCATGGAGAACTTAAAATACCATTATCTGAACAAGAAAATCGTCGAAGTGAAGATGAGAGAGGTAACTGATCTGTCAGAGGAGGATGGAATCACTGTAATAAAAAGCAAGGGCAATAACCTGAAGCTTGAAGTTGATACCACCAAGAAGAATATCAGTGACGCCATCAAGCTGATCGATGCCGATAATATTCTTGATATCAATATCTCCAATGTGCCGTTGGAAAATATCATTACGGAGATTTATAAGGGAAATCATCAGGAAACAGGGCGTTAGGCTGAAAAACATTTCACCCAGCAATAAGCAAGGTGGCGTGCTTTTCGCTTCGTTTATTACTGACTGACTAGAATGGAGGTTGTAATGAAAAAGTATCTTTTTATCTACAAAACCACAATGATTGAAAGCCTTCAGTATGTTATAAACATCCTTCTGAGCTTTATCACTTTTTTCATGATGCTGTTCGTGTTCCTATGCCTTTGGCGATATCTGTACTCGGACCCTTCCAATACAATTAACGGCTATACCATGCAGCAGATGATCTGGTATGTCATCTTCACAGAAATCCTGTGGTTCGGCTCCAGAAACCGGACTCTGACACTACAGATTACCACGGATATTAAGAGCGGTACCATTGCTTACGGTATCAACAAGCCCTATCATTATATCCTGTATATTATAGCAAAGCATCTGGGCGAGATCACCCTGAAAATGTTTCTTTTCATCGGCGCAGGTCTGCTGATTGGCTTTTCCTTTGTTGGAGCTATTCCAAATTTTCAGCTGCTTCAGCTGCCATTTGTTCTGATATCAACGATACTGGGCATTATGATCAATGCCTTTATCCGAATCAATATCAGTGTATTATCCTTCTGGATTGAGGATGCCCTGCCCTTCCAATGGATCTATGATAAGCTGATCATCGTAATCGGAATGCTCTTTCCCGTTGAAATGTTCCCTGCCTGGGCACAGCCGGTTATCCGATGGTCACCAATCTACGTAGTAACTTATGGCCCGGCAAAGTTATTGATTGATTATAACAGTGACGTATTCCTGCGGGTACTGTCAGTTCAGATGATATATTTTATCGTAACCCTATGCTTGTTACTGTTTATGTTCCAGAAAGGAGTGAAGAAGTTAAATGTTAACGGCGGCTAATAATCAATGTAAAGTTATCCTTCTTTCTGTGAAATATAACATCATGCGGGAAATGACCAACCGTGTCTCCTTTCTCATGAATATAGGCTTTATGGTTCTTAATAACGCAACCTTCATTATCCAATGGCTGCTCTTGTTCTCCCTGAAAACCGATATTGGCGGGTATTCCCTGAAGGATGTCATGGTTCTGTGGGGACTGGCTGCGGGAACCTACGGATTTTCACACATCTTCTTTCAAAGTTCCTATATGCTTCCTGACCTGATCATGAACGGTAAACTGGATTCCTTCCTGGTTCAGCCCAAAAACGTCCTATTGAGTGTGATTTCCTCCGGCTCGAGTATCTCAGCCATCGGTGATGTGATTTATGGTTATCTGATTATAGGTATCTTTAACTTTAGTTTACAGAGTCTTTTATTATTTACCTATTTCAGTATTGTAGGTGCTTTGATTTTGACGGCTTTTGCCGTAGTTACAGGAAGCATCTCCTTCTGGCTC
>DATMUM010000107.1:0-22579 GCA_035564175.1 Mobilitalea sp. | reverse complement strand
TACTCCGTTCTGGTCACCTTTTACAGTTACAATCCACGTTCCGCGGACTGCTTTCACCATTGGGATACTCTGGAGCGGATCCTGCTGATCTCCTGATCGATATAGTTTTAGAACAACCTGCCCAGCCGTAGGAGCCCACACTCGAAAACGTGTTTCTTCCTTTGTCCATACCGCCCCCAGATCATCACCCTGATAAAGATTAGCCTCTTCAAATTCTCTGGTGGAAAAGGTTCTATAATATTCGAGCATCCTTACTTTTTCCAAAATAACCTCCGGTCGTACGTAAAATACGTACCTCTATCTATAAATTAATACAATGATTTGGGAGTCAAAAGTCTGATTAGGTTATAGAGATGAATATGTATGCACACAGATTCATCGTTAAGATATCACGAAGACTTTTAACACCCAAATCATACAATTATATAACTCAAAAACATTTACTCCCAAGTGCCTTAATTCCTAAGCGGAAGAAAATCCGGAAAGCTTATTCGTATTTGTTAACGATCCCACTTATCACAAAGGGAATTAATCTGGCCGATGAATTTTGCCAGATCCTTGTTGGCTCCGCCTTTATTATGCTGAATGACAGCTGCAAGACGTTTACCGGCAGTAATAAGACGTTCATATACCGAACCGGTTTGAACTGCTTCATGCTTCGCCTCAGCATCCACAGGTATCATTCTGCCTTCCTGTACGCAGACATTGCGGGCCAGATCATATATTGCTCCGCTATAAGGTGCAATTGCGGTATAGCCCATATCATCCCGGATATGCTCCGTAAACAATTCGCACACCTTATCATCACCATGAACCACAAAGACACGCTGGGGCTTCTTCTCAAAACTCGTCAGCCATTTAATCAGTCCGTCCCTGTCCGCATGACCACTGACACCGGATAAACGGCGGATCTGTGCAGCCACAGTAATTGTCTCACCAAATAATTTTACTTCCGCTGCACCTTCCTGAATAATGCGTCCCAGGGTTCCTTCGGACTGATAGCCCACAAACAGAATGGTACTGTCCTCCCTCCAAAGATTGTGCTTCAGATGGTGACGAATACGACCTGCATCACACATACCTGCAGCCGAGATGATAATCTTCGGTTCAGTATCAAAATTGATTGCCTTGGATTCCTCCGCGGTAATGGAGGTTTTTAATCCGGGGAAGGACAAGGGATTAATTCCTTTCTTCACAAGCTCCATGGCATCCGCATCAAAATAATTCATATATTCCTGGAAAACCTGGGTAGCCTCTACCGCCAGGGGGCTGTCGACATATACCTTAAAGTTGCCGTGCCCTTGGATCCGGTTTTCATCTTTAATTTTTCGTATATAATAAAGTAATACCTGAGTCCTTCCGACTGCAAAGGAAGGAATGACAAGATTACCTCCTCTGTCAAAAGTAGACTGGATAATCTGTGTCAGTTCACTGATATAATCCGGCGGAGCATCATGATTACGGTCTCCATAGGTGGATTCCATAATAACATAATCTGCTTCTGTAATATATTGCGGATCATTGATCAAGGGCTGGTTAATGTTGCCGATATCACCGGAGAATACAAGCTTCTTGGTAACGTTATCTTCCGTAATCCATATCTCAATACTGGCAGAACCCAGCAAATGGCCTACATCAATGAAACGAACGGTAATTCCATCGTAAAGAGTAAAGGTTTCCTGATATTCATGGGATACAAACATACGGATGGTAGCCATAGCATCTTCCATATTATAGATCGGTACGGTGGGTTTATCACCGGATCGCTGCTTTTTACGATTTTTCCATTCTGCTTCTGCAATCTGGATATGAGCACTGTCACGAAGCATGATATTACATAAAGAGCTTGTTGCACTGGTTGAATGTATATTACCTCGAAAACCTTCGCTATATAACAGCGGCAGCTTACCGGAATGGTCCATATGGGCATGAGTCAATAAAACGGCATCAATGTCTGCAGATGAAACCGGAATCGCCTGATTCTCATATGCATCCCTTCCCTGCTCCATACCACAGTCAATCAAAATCCTCTTTCCGCAGGCTTCAAGATAATAACAGCTGCCTGTTACCTCATGAGCAGCTCCTAATAACGTTAATCTCATGGTAAACCCTCCTTTTTCTTTATCTCATTGGTATGCTATCCAGTGAGTATCCCTTCCATCTTCTAAGATACTTACCTGCCTTACTCCTCTTACTATTATATGATGTTATATTATAAACCATGGTATTATTCTACTATTTCAGTAATTCGATGTCAATAAAATAAGGACTGTGTCAAAATGCTTGGCCTTGCCCAACTCCATACATTCTGCTACATTCCTTATGCTTATTTACGCTTCATGCTTTTTATTATTGCCTTTGTATCTGAATCGATACGCAGTGACTCAATGATTTTTTGTAACGCCTTATTGTAAGTAAAGTTATCCAAATGATTATTATTCAGATAGCCTATGGTCATATCCGGGAGATTAACATAATACATGGATAACACCCAGGCTACTGCCATTTTAACATAATATCCTTCGTGATTAATCCGGTCAAAATGAGCAAAAGCCATAGGAGCATATTCCGGTGATAAATAATATAGTAGCATGACGACACCGAACCGAATCTCATATTCCTTCTCCGAATTCAGATAGGGCTGGATAAATTCCCATACAAGCTCCTGATGAGTTGCTGCCAGCTTGAAAGCGGAACAGAAGCAGTCGCATACCGACCAGCAATCAATCTTCGGAATAAAACCTGCTGCCAGCATAAGCTTTTCCTCCGGTTCTGCCTTACAGCCACCGATCACCATACCCTGAAGCATAACCTCCTCCATCGAGTCATCCTGAGCCTCTTTCAGATAGGTTCTCCAGTCTACTTTCAGTATTGTCTTTGCCAGCTTACGAAGCAGAGGCAATCTTACCCCAAGGATATTATCCTTCCCCGGAGTCAGGGAAGAGGTGAAAATCCGATATTTTTCCTCAGCGAGTTCCTTCAGCTGTTCTCTTATCGTTGGTTCCATGTTAACCTCCAAGCTTTTCTAATTTATCCCGGTCAAGGACTTCAATTGTTCCCCTGTTCAAGGTAACCATTCCTTCATTCTGAAAATACTTGAGCATCCGGGTAACCACTTCTCTGGCTGTTCCCAGATGATTTGCTATTTTTTCATGAGTAATCACCAAGGTATCCGAATCCTCAATCACCATCTGCTCCAGCAGAAAATTAGCCAGACGCCTGTCGAAGCTCATGAATAGGGCCTGTTCCATGATCCACATCACTTCAGTAAACCTGGATGCCATCAAATTATTCGTAAACACCTGAACGGGCAGGGACTCAGAGGAAACCTTAAGAAATGCGGAGGTAGGGATCAAATAGGCTTCAGTTTCCTTTTCAACTTCAACATATATATCAAAGGCAATATTTTTCATGATACAGGAGGCGGAAAAGATACAAACATCCCGGTCGAAAAGTCGGTACAGAGTGATCTCCTTGCCGCTTTCCGATACAATATAGGCTCTTACCTGCCCTTTTCGTATCAGAAAGAGTCCCGAACAGTTATCCGAACTACTGTACATGGATTCTCCTATCGCAAAATGCTTTTTTACTATATTCCCCCGAAGGTTATTTCTCTGAGGCTCTGTTAATTCCTTCCAGAAACTCAGGGTATCCTGTAAGAAAGCTTCATCTTCTCTTTGCTTTATCAATTTACTCCCTCCAAATACAAAAGCTGCATGCAAGATCCGAAACAGTATTATCACCATATCGTATTCTTGCATGCATTAGTTTCTTTTATTTATTATATACTACAATTCTGTTTTCCATAACCCGTGCAGATTACAATATTCATATACAGCAACCAGCTCGTCATTATCAAGTACAAAGGATGCCTTGGGAGCTTCTCCGGGAGCAAGGCATTTTCTTTGACCACCGTTCTTTGTCTGGAGATAAATCCATTGGATATAATGTTTCTCTTCCATCGGGTGAGCAGCACTGCCTACTTCAACTACTACTGTGTTATCAATAACAGTAACTACGGGAACATGCTTCTCTTTGGAAGCGTCTGTGGTATTCGCAACTAACTCTTCCATCTCCTCACCACAGCACACAACCGGAGCACCGGAATTATGAATCATACCAATGATGTTACCGCAATGTTTACATCTGTAAAACTTACTTTCTTTACACATAGGCATCTCTCCTTTTCTGTTATACATTCCCTGCTGTTTGGATAAAACTCAATCATGGATAAGCAAATGACGGAAATCATTAACTCCATGAATAAGCTAATACCAGGAAATCTTTAACTCAAACCTTTGCTTATTCACAATTATACCTCAAATTTCCAACATTCTCAAGATGTCTTTTTTTGGTCTTACTCCGACTGCTTGTGCGGAGATTTTTCCGTCTTTAACAACCATCAGCGTTGGAATACTCATGACACGGAAACGGGATGCAAGTTCAGTCTCCTCATCAATATTAATTTTTCCAACCTTTGCAATACCCTGCTTTTCTTCGGATATCTCATCTATTGTAGGAGCTACCATTCGGCAGGGACCACACCAGGATGCCCAGAAATCCAATAATACCGGCTCCTTTGAATTTAATACTTCCTCTTCGAAATTTTGTTTCGTTATTTTAATTGTAGCCATAGTTAACCCTCCTGTTTTTATATTATTTCTTTAACTTATGGGCTTACTATACCACGATATGTTTTACAGTTCTGTGATGTTATCACTGTAACGGGTATTTTTTAATTTATATAAATTACCTGTTATTGGATGAGTTATTCTGATACAGCATGTAGGTAACGGTCAGGTTTTTCATGGTAACTATCACTTACAAGGGATAAGAATGAATAGCAAGCGGTAAAAATGAATATATTTTGATAAGCACATTGGATATTATTTCATTAATAATATAAAGAGGATGATTATATAATGAATAAAAAGATATTTACTGATGTGCTCTTCATATTCCTTGCCTTTGCTCTATTTGTGATGTGGTATGAAGGTAAATTCGAACATAGAGAAGTCACTACTACACCGGCGCAAAACTTTACCGTATATCTGATTACTATGCATAAATCGAGTGATTATTGGTTTATCATGAATCATGGCGCCTCCGATATGGCCGACTTATTAGGAGTTACTTATAAGTGGGATGCTCCCATCGTAAGAAATGTAGATGAACAGATCGATATTATCAAAAATGCTGTAAGTGCAGGCGCTGATGCACTTATGATTGCAGCAAGCGACCCGGAAAGGTTATCCGGGGTTATTGAGGACGCTAAGAAAGCAGGTGTTAAAATAATCTATGTAGATGCACCTGCAAATGCGGAAGGAATCGTCACACTGTCCACTGACAATTATGCCGCTGGAATTACGGCAGGTGAAACTATGATTTTTGAACTAAAGGCAATTGGAATAAAAGCGGGCACCATTGGGATCGTAAGCTTACCGCAGGAGACCATAACAACTATGAATCGTGAAAAAGGCTTTCGGGATGCCATTAAGAAAGATGGTGAATACACCATATTGGATACCCGATATACCACTGGTGACATAACTATGACACAGGAAGCGGCGGAAGCTTTCATCAAGGAAAATCCTAATTTGGTTGGTTTGTTCGGAACCAGTGAAACCACAACCATAGGAGTAGGGAATGCAATTAAGGCCAGCAACAAAAATATCGTCGGAATTGGCTTTGATATCACCAAAACGATTCAGGAGATGATAGATGCCGGTTATATCAAAGCCGTCATGGTACAAAATCCATATACTATGGGATATTTAGGTATGGCTGAAGCCTTTGCGGCATTAAACGGATACAATACAGGGCCTCCTTTTCTCAACACAGGAGTTAAAGTCAGAACACAGTATTCGCATTAAGATTCCTAATGTGATAGGTAATAGCAAAGCAATTTACTGAATGGAATTTATTCTTTCATATACCACCTTCGTAAATGAAAAACGGGTAAAACGCATTCGATTTTACTGCGTTATGCCCGTTCTTATTTATTCCAGCATTTATCTTCTACAATTCACTGTCCAGTTTTTCAATCAACGGCACCAGCTCCGCCGGTTTATGTATGATATAATCCGGTGTCTCTTCCTTCGATTGCGGAGTCATAGGATATCTGGGGGACCAGTCTAATAATATGGAGGTTATCCCGAAGCGGTTTGCACCTACAACATCCTTTTTTATATTATTCCCGATCATCACAATCCGCTTCTTATCCTCCGGACTAAGGTTATTCTGCTGCAGGGCGTCTTCGAACATGCTTTGCGAGGGCTTCTGCTGCCCTACGATTTCCGATATTGTTCTGGACGTAAAGCAATATCCCAGTTGGTTCTCCTGATACATATTCGTAAAGGACTGCTCTTCCCCGTCTGCCACCAAGGCAATTGTATATCCGGCTTCATGAAGATACTGCAGAGCTTGTGCTGCTCCTTCAATCGTCTCAGCATGAAAGACAATTCCGTTCTCATCCCTTATTTCGGTTCCTTCATCAATGATGGTATCCCCGCTGTCGATAAATATGATTAGCTTCTTTTCAATCATAGCTTGCCTTTCATACCTCTTTTTATTTCGAGGGCAGGTTTCGGTTCATATGCCAAATGCTCTCCCTGGATGGTCACTTTGTCTGTTGCTTTTATTTTCACTGCATCGTACTGGGGATCGATGAAACCTATTTCTTTATTACCATCATATTCTACATTCATCATTTTTAGTGCTGTACAGAAGCTTCTGAAGCTTTGAAATTCCGACTGGGAGGAGCACTTGATTATAACAGCATGGTTTAATCCTTCCGAAATAATCTCTTTCCCAGTATTCGCTCCTTCGTTAACCTCCTGAATCCCGTTACTGAAATATGCACCAAGATAGGCTTCATCAACCCGGATGAAAAGCCATTTGCCGGTAAGTTCATATTCGTCATATTCATAAAAAGGGGTATAGGCATGGATATGATGCACCAGTTCCTCAGGATTAATCATGTATATCATCACCATCAGGTTATGATACTGCTCGATATATGGAATGGTACCATTGCCAGCCCAGTAGGAGGGGCGGTTTCCGCCACTGAAGGGCCGTTCTCCCGGATGGTTGACGTAGAACTGTACCCCCCGTACACCGAGAGCTGCATTCATCAGATGCTGTTGATGTCCATGAACGAAGGGTTTAAATCTTCTTACGCAGGCAAGAAAATAATCCTTTGTCCGGAAAGCATAGGTCTTAACCTGATTAATGCCCTGATCAAGCTCCAGGGACATCCATTCCTTTTCCTGTATCACTACATCCTCCTGACAGGAAGGCGGAGTATAGTCTGTTAAGCAGTATAGGGACGCAGCTCTTGATTCAGAAGTCAGATATCCTTCCCCATAAGAAATCCAGGAGATAAAGTTCGGTTCAACCAACTGCCGTACCTTCAACGTTTCTTCATAGGCCCTTCCATAGCTGGAGCACATAATTCCGGCAAAGGAATTATAGGAGATAATCCGGAAGGTAAAATCCAAAGCCTTCTTTACCATAGCCTTTATCTCTTCATCCGGAGCCATTTCATACAGGATGAAAAATCCAATCAGATCTACTGGAATGTAGGTTGCCGAATTCCATTCCGCATATCCGTACTGTTCAAAGGTACGAAACCAGTGTTCAATACGTTCTTTACCAATAAGATACTGCTCTTCTCCGATTCGACCGCTGACCGTAAATTCTTCCTCCGAAAATAAAGCTCCGGACAGATACTGACCGATATGGAACAGCAGAGCATGATTTTCACTGAAATACCACATCACATCATTGCCGGGCTCATCAATCCAGAACCGGAAATTAAGGATACTGTGCTTAATTCTTTCATAATCGTGGTCTGTCAGGTAGTTTCTATACTTCGTAATTAGTAACAACAGCTGAGGCAGATAAAAATCTGCACAATCTTCCTTCGCTTCAATCTTTTTAATACAGATATCCAGGCACTCGTAGGCCAGCTCAGTCATTCTATGCTGACGTTCCAGAATCGCCATCGTGCGGTTGACCAGCTTTTCACCGTAATGACAGACAAAATCAAGTCCCTGACCTTTACGCTCTTTCAGTGTTTTAGCAGGCTTGATATTTGTTATTATCTTTGGCATATTTCCGACAACCAGTTCCCTTCTGATTGCGAACTCACCGACATCACAGATCAGGCTGAGGCGAAATACTCCTACATTAAAATGCTCCGCTTCTCCAATAGAAATCTCTGTTGTATCCTGATTGATGACAGCCTGGAACATGGAATCCTTCTCTTTTCTGTAAAAATGACCTTCCCCCTGTACCGTCATTGTCAGAGGCTCTGTAAGCATCTTCGGGTTCATTTTTATCGTGAGCATTCCTTCTGTAATCAGATCTTTGGGCAGATAGCAGCTTTTTAAGAATTCCTCTACCTGGTTTACCCTGTTGACATCGGAATCCAGGGGGATAACTCCTGTGAGTTCCATATCTCCCTTGTATCTCATTTCATAATAGAAGAACACGTCACGCTCTGCCAGTTCATCCGCATAGACCGCAATATCATTATAACCTTTTTTCAATGGCAGTTCAATTCTCAGCACATCAGGAATATTTCGCGTATATGGATGAAAGCATACCACTTCTTTTTCATTTACCCATACCTTCATGCCACCGCAGGTATACAATTCAAAAGGGTAATTCCCATCCTCCGCTGCATACAGCTGTGTTTTTGCATTGACATGCAGATAGTGCGGGGTATGGATAAAGGTTGTAAAGTCAATACGGTTATTTTCAAAGGGGAAATACACTTTCGTGTATTCCCCTGTATAATACGTTACTTTATCAATTCTATTTTCTTTTAAAAATTCTCTTCTAACCGGGTAAACTATCTGCACATAGGCCTCACCCAGATTAACCTCTGCCTGAAAGGTTTCATAGGGTGCTGCAAAGGGTTCTCTCCCCACATCAGTAATCCACCAGCGGTTAATGGATTCATTATAGCTTATTTTATATTTTAATTCCTGCATGACATTTCCCTTTCCATTCTTCCAATAAGCTAATGTTAAACTATTAAATCAGGAAGATGAGCTGATCCTTATCCCAGATCCGGTTCGTCTTTTAAAACTATGGTATCCCTAGATTTACCTTCCGTCTCAAAAAGTATAAGCTCATTCTTACCGATCTTTAAGAGAGGTGCCGGCAGGTACAGACGTTTTTGGGGACCAATCTCCCAGTAGCGTCCCAGGTTGAAGCCATTGATGAAGGCACAGCCTTTGCCCCAACCCTCCATATCAATAAACGTATCACCAGTCTCTTCAACATCAAACTCAAATCGATAAAAAGCAGGGATTCCTTCCTTGTAGCCCTTTGAGAAGTCCAGTTTCTCAAGATTATCCAGCGGCAGGGAATAATGAGTCCAATTCATATGCTGATGTCCGTTAATCTGAACACAGTTATCTATCCCTTTACGCTGTCTTTCAAGCAGGGGACCGAAATTCACTCTTCCCATATTCTCCATCAGTATCGAAATATCACTGCCTTCTTCATACTCATAAGGAATCGTATGCTCCGTCAGCAGTTCTCTGTCATACAGGGTGATCACAGGCTTCTCGGCGATAAAGATATTAGCCCGATCATTGGCACCCCATAAACGCAGATTCTCTAAGGTTTTCTCCTTTTTTAAAGAAGATCGGTATAACAGGTAGCCATAGTTCTGTCCCAGCTTCTCCATGGATATTGGATATGTACTGGTAACCGGCTCTGATATATCCTCCAAAGCCTCAAATAAACCTACTTTTTCCTTTACCCTGATCTCACCGTAGGCTTTCTTCACTATCTTTGTGGAAAGCTCAACCTTAGGGAGTGTTATGTATTTACCAATGATTTGCTGGAATGCAAGATATTTAGGTGTGATATCTCCGCTCTCTGATAATACTGCATCGTAATCATAGGAGGTCACGTCAGGAGTCAGAACATCATAATAATTGGAGCCATTCATAAACCCAAAGTTGGTACCGCCGATAAACATATAGATATTAATATTACCATACTGCATTGCGTCCTCAAGATCCGTGCAGTTTTCCTCCAGGTTCGAGGTCATATGCTTATCGGAACCCCAGTGGTCAAACCAGCCTACCCAGAATTCCATGCACATAAGAGGACCGCCCTTTGTATGCTGCTTCATCTGTTCAAACTGCTCCTTCAGCTTGGAGCCAAAATTACCTGTCGGAAGTACACCATCTAAACTTCCGCATGCCAGGGCATCGCCCCAGGGCCCATCGGAGGTAATCAAGGGAACAACCGTACCCTGCTCAATCATCATCTGCTTCAGGGCTTCCATATAGTTAGCGTCATCACCGTAATATCCATACTCATTTTCAACCTGCATCAGGATAATCGGTCCGCCGTATGGGTACTGAAGCGGAGTAAGTATTTTAAATAATTCCTTGTAATAGTCATTTACATGGTTAAGGAAAGGCTCATAACATCCACGAAGATGCATTCCATCCTCTGCCAGCAGCCATGCCGGAAGTCCACCAAACTCCCATTCTGCACAAATGTAGGGAGATGGACGTACAATAACCCATAAACCGAGCTCTGCAGCAATTTCAATAAATTGCTTTATATCTAAAATACCTTCAAAATGGAACTCACCCTTTTTCGGCTCATGCATATTCCAAGGTACATATGTCTCAACGGTATTACAGCCCATGGCCTTCAATTTCTCCAGCCGGTCCCTCCAATACTCCGGAACCATTCTAAAGTAATGAATTCCGCCAGAAATGATCTTTACTGCTTCTCCATTGCTATAGAATTTGTCTTTAATTTCAAAAATGTTTGCGGACATAACTTTCCTCCCCAACTTCATTATTTTCTAGTGACAGAGCAGCCACATTGTTACTTTTGATGTGTAATCGATTACATATAATCTGGAAAAAATCTGCCTTCTCTGTCATCTATATAACAGTTAAGGCAGACTTTATCCTACCTTTTTAAATTAGATTGGTAACTATATTGTACTATTTCTTATAACTAACTCCGGCTTAATTAATGAGGTTTTATTCTGGCTTCCTTCTTTATTCTGGATTAATTTATGTAGACTGTTAAATGTCTTCTTTCCAAAGTATTCATATCTCGGACTAATCGTGGTAATATGTACCGGAGTCATCGTACATATACTGTCATCGTCAAAGCCTGTAACTGCGATATCCTCCGGCACCCTGAGTCCGGCTTCAATAGCATAATTAATTGCTCCAAGAGCTACATAATCGTTGATTCCACAGACAACCTCAGGACGTGAGCCTTCACTCAATAATATCTTCATTCCTTCATAGCCTGCAGTATAGCTGAATACCTCATTACCGGTCAGCCATCTGACCTGCACATCCAGGCCAAGCCTTTCACCAATCCGGTAAGCACTTCTCTTTTTAATATAAGACGGGTAATATTCATCACCACCGCCGATAAAGCAGATTCTGTGATATCCACGGGATCTTAAAAAGGTAAGCAGTTCTTCCACGCCTTTTTCATCATCGGTATAGATTCCGGAACAACCGAAGCGTTCAGCCTCTGCACCACAGGAGACAAAGGGAACAAGCTTTCTTATATTATTAATTTCCTTAATGTATTTGTCATTCAGACCGGAGGCGTCAATACGACCTCCCATCATGACAATTCCGTCCACATGCTTCTCTACAAGGGAACTTAACAATTTTGATTCGATATCATAAACACCCTTGGAATTTAACAGGATCGTCATGTAACCATGACTGGATGCCCATTTTTCAAATTCATAATATACATTGGCAAAGTACATATTCCCAATATGGGGAACGATATAGCCTATTGTTTTTGTAAAGCCCGACTGCAAATTCTGAGCAAATGTATTTGGTCTGAAATTATATTTATTCACCAGATCCATTATCTGAGCTTTGTTTTTTTCTGAAACATATCCTTTTCCGGATATAGCTCTGGACACCGTTGCTGCCGAAACCCCAATTTCCTCTGCTATATCATAAATCGTAATATGTTTCGTCATGTTCGGTTCTTCAAAAATATTAATCACCAACCTTTGACAAAATTATTGTGGTAATGGATTGTTTACCTACTTCAATCACATTGCCTTTCTTATATTCCTCATCCTTGATACAGCTTAAATCATTCGTTTCTGAGGTTTCATATACACTTACATTAGTATATTCTACTCCATTTGGAATATCAAGTAAAATTTTCTTATTCTCATCTGCCTCGTTGATTAAGACCAGAACCAGCTCTTCTTCACCGGCATCATTGGTTCCTGTAAAAGCAACCGGTTTTAAAGCAGTCAGTTTCTCGTTGCCTCCGGATACATCAATACGCTGGTATCCCGGGCGGATGAACTTTGAGTAATTTCCATAACCCCATAAACGCTTTAAGGGATTTAACTTTTTCTGTTGTTCATTTACATAGATCAGACCATCTCGATAACCTCCGGGCGCAACACCTACCCAGTTCTGCCAGGATACGACATCAAGAACAGTCAGATCCTCCTGAAGGACTTCAGCAAGATGAAAGGCGGAATCCATGGTGACATCGGATCCGTTCACCATTTCACACCATTCGCTCATACGAAGCTTTACATCCGGGTGATTGGCATCCATCCAACGCTTGAAGGCTTCCTTGGTGGCGGTATCTGACCAATAGGAATGGTTATCGAGTGTATCAAAATAGCTGCCTAATACAGAATCATTGAGTAATGCACTGGTATAGGCTATTGTGTCAGTATTCCAATCGCCGCCTTCCGGACCGGAAAGCTTTACTCCGGCAAGGGCAGGTCTGTTTTGCAATTCCTCCAGGAAAGCACGGTATACCTTGGCAATCTTAGAGGGTTCATAATGACAGCCCTCCTGTCCTTCAAACCAATCCCACTGGGGCTCATTGATCGGAGAAACTAATTTCACCGGAACTCCTTCGTTAACAAAATGTTCAGCGACATCCAGGACGTAGGTAGCAAAAGCACCATAGTTCTCCGGAAGGATATTCTCCTTCTTTCCCTTAGTCACCTGCGCCATGCCATTAATCGTGAGCCGTTCCAGAGGGCTGTTACAGAACATGACAACCTCCGAAGCTCCAAGCTCTACTGCTTTCTTCATGAACCACACGGCGTTGGCATCCTTGCTCCAATCATAGACACCGGGAGCTGTTTCAAAGCTCTGGGTACGGCGGTGCGGGTCCCAGTAGGTTCCATTACCGCTGTCTGCAGAACCTGCTCCGATATTATAACGGTAGCTGGTAAGCCCGATTCCGTAGTCTTTATCAAATAACAGCATTGCAATCTCATCCCGTACGGAATGTCCGGTATCCTTATATTCATTATCCCAGCCGCCGACATATTGGGACCACCAGCAGCCGCTGGTGCCGAAGCTTTCGATTGTCTGATATTTCACTGAGCTGTCTAATGTTAACTTAATAGCGTCACTTACAGAAGCTTCCTGGCTGATATTTGTTGCTGACTCCCCATTTGTCACATCATTTTCTGTTTGACTCATATTGTCCTCCTTGTTCTTGCCGAAATAAGAGCAGCCCGTAAGCAGTACGGTCAAGCAGACAATTGCAACACCCATCCTTCTCTTCATATAAATCTCCAATCTCCCAAGGTATTGCGAATTTGAGCATCTTCATAAAGTAATTTATATATTTTATAATTCACTTTGTGAAGATGCTTTACTTCACAATAATCTCCCAATTTGTTTATTATCCTACCAGACCTGAGTTTTCCAGATTCTCCACCAGCCATTTCTGCGCTCCGAAATACACTAAAAGTAAAGGTATCAGGAAGATTAGAACGGCTGCCTGCTTAATTGCGTCAAAAGCAAAGTCATTAGCTAAAGGTACATTAAACCATACTTTAACAGCATTGAGTACTAAATCCTTGTTATTATCTGCAAATTTGGTCGCAAGTATGGAACTTAAATATGGACCGTCCTTGTTGAAATATCTTGTATAATAGGTATCACCGTAATTCCATACAAAGGATAAAATCGCTACCGTTGAAATTGCCGGTATTGCATTTGGAATCATGATCTTAAAATATGTCTTATGGAACCCACAGCCGTCAATTAAGGCTGCCTCCTCCAGTTCATTCGGAATATTCTTGAAGAACTGGCTGAAGATGAAGATGAATAAGCTTTGCTGGACGCCAAATCCTAAAACTGCAATCATAACTAATGTAAACGGCTTATTAATCAGATTAACTTCTCCGGCTGCAGTAAACAGCTTTAACAATCCAAAAGCATTAAAATGAGTAAAGTAAATATACTGTGCTAACAGCAGGGACTGTCTCGGAATTAAAAATACAAGGATAACTAAAAAGAATACCAAACGGTGTCCGTAGAACTTAACCCTTGCAAGAGCATATCCGGCCATAGCTGAAAAGAATAGTTGTATCAGCATAATACCTGCGGCATAGAGTATGGACTTGACCATGGTCATGATACCCTCCGGCATGCAGAATCTTATCGCTGCTTTAAAGCTGATGATTGAGAAGTGCATCGGCAGCCATATTACATTCGGGTTACCCAGATCTTCAACTTTTGAGAAAACAGATGGAACCAGCTGTATAATAGGATATAAAATCGTAAAACAAAGTCCTATGATGATACAGAAAAGGAAGATTGACTGTACGATCTTCTGCATTTTCTTCTTGAACAGATATGCAGCCAACCCTGGTGAATAACTACTGGGCTTACTTTTCATACCGCTTTACCACCTTTCTTAAAATGAGCATTAGCAAACCAAGCACTAACAATACATTAAGAATATATACAACAGAGAGTGCCGATCCCGTACCGATCTTACTATGTTCAAAGGCAAAGCTATATGCCTCTTCAGAAATCGGTGATGTCAGGAATTGATCCACAGCAGTATAGATTGCTACAAATAGTGTAATATGCATAATGGAGGGTATGGTGACCTTCCAGAAGGTTTCGTAGGTAGTTGCACCTTCGATTTTTGCCACCTCATACAAACTGGGACTGATGGACTGCAACCCGGCAAGATAGATCAAAGTCTGAACACCGGATTGTGATAATACATCAAATATCTTATCTACATAGGAAATAACCGGTATCAGGATATTATTCGGTATGTTAGTATATTGCATCAACAGAACACTGATATAACTTTGACTGAATAACCCTGAGCTCTGTTTGGTCCATTCACCACCGGTCGTGATTGCCAGCATATTGGTTACTACTTCAATTCCAAAGATGATTGGAAGGAAATAAATAACTCTGACGATTCCACGTCCTTTGAATTTCAAGTTCGCAAGTAATGCCATGAATAAGCTGAAGATAACAATCAGTGGTATATTTATTAAGATTGTGATATTCTGATCCGTAAACAAACGGATCATGGGTTGACGTTCTGAAGTTAATTCAGTTGTAAACAGATCAATATAATTCTGAACACCGGTGAAGGTAAAGTTCATACCACCTGCATCATTTACACTAACCTTATTAAAAGAATACATTACCGTATTAAACAACGGAATTGCAAAGCATAGGAAGAAGCCGATCAAAAATGGCAAAACATATAAAAAGCCATTCAGTTTTCTTCTTGTTTTGTACTTAAGTTGAAACTTGTTTTTCACTCTTTCTTCCTCCTATTCCTGTACGATCAGATATCCAAGAGAAGGTATCTCTTTGCCATCAACAGTTACTGAATGCAGATTATAATTTGTAATAACCGATACTCCTGATACATATTTCGTACAAAATACATTATCCTGTAAGATCGTATGATCCGTGATTTCCATAGTTCCAATCTGATCCCAGGCATCTTTACATTCCGAATAAACCTGATTAATAATATCCTTTTGCTTCGCATATTCCGTAGCATAATAGTAGGAATATGCTGTCTCCTGCAGAATATCATCGCTCTTCGCACTCAGCGTAAACTTCGGATATACCCCTAATTCCACAGCCTGAAGTACATAATAAGTATAATTGTTGGAAGACATATTAACATTTTTAGTAGTTACCTGTGTTAATCCGTTCAAAACGAGCTGACGGAAGGGAATGGTTGTATACAAGGTTGCATAATCACTGCTTTCCCTGGAGATATCCTCTGCGTAGGATGCGTACTGTACATCCTCCATCTTAGGATTATAAAGGGACAATTCCTTATTTTCTGAAAGCTTTTTCAAATTCTGGTCAATAATCTGACTTGCTTCATAGATAGAGATTGTTTTATTGAACTTGTAATCCGCAAAATTATAATAAGCCATATCTGAGATGGAAAGCTTATCGTAATCCTTTGATGCAGCAAGGAAATTATCAACCACTCCATTCAGATAACGAGGTGACAGCAGATAGAAGTAATTCACATCAAAACCACTATACCCGTTAAGGATTCCCAAGGAAGGAAGATAACGGTAAATCGTTGCTGGTGTATTGGTGAAGTCATAAATTGCATGGGATTTAGGTGAGAACCCATTTCCCTTAGCATACACCTTCGCCAGTGATGCTTCGTAGAAAAGATCAATATTTCTATCCTTAGCAAGTGTTTCTAGATTAGTCAGCTCTTTCTTCGAACCATTGGCAGTTGCCAGCTTCGCTTTCGTATTTAATTTATTTTCAAAGCCTCCGTTAAAGAAACCGGAATACTGCACCGCCAGATTTTTATCACCCAGATCATTCAGAATTCCGGACAGTTCATCATAGGTTGTCATGGAATAATGAGAAGTATAAGGTATTCCAAGAAAACGTTTGGTCAAGGATATGGTACCAAGGAAATCCAGATAAAGCTTAGGCTTATCAGGATAGGAAGCCTCAGTAATACCCCATTGCTGCATCAGATACTTCTGATAGGATTTCGCCATATCAAAGTAAGTAACCTTATCAGGAAATAACTTATATCTGATGGTATAATCAACTTTTAAAACACCAGAATCCGCAAGATAGGATGCCTGATTATCGCTGTAGGGTCCATAAACCTTCACTTTACTGTACTGGGTCACATCAAAGGATGCGTAGGCCTTATTATAAGAGGATGGACTATCCTTGCTTGTAGAAGCAAGCTTCACATTGATAAAAGAAGTGTCTGCACCTTTTTCAATAATACCTAAGAATCCATGGGTAGCATTCTGATCCTGCCCATAAGTCATACCGAATACCGGCATCATTAAATCTTCGCTGTACTCAGGAGCAAAATAATAATCAGACAAAAATTGATTGTTATATACCGGTCTGATGTAATCCGGCACCGCTGAATCAGCGGTATTAAACTTAAACAATGCACCTGCACCGTCCGGAACAAGGATATAACCGTCAGGATAATCTTTTGAACTTGCAGCTCCGAAATTCGGAAGTACTTTAATATTTTGAATAGCATAATAATTGTTGTCGCTAACCATTTCCTGGGTCGGCACCTTTACAACAAAGTCGTCACCATCCAAAGTAGCTTCTACAACTATCTTGAACTTTGCAGGTTGTACAAAGGTTACGTTAAGTCCCATTTCATTACTATCAGCAATCAGCATTTCCTTCGTATATCCAAGAAGTGCAGCCAGTTTAATCAACTGCTTAACCGCACTTCTCGGAGGAGTTCCATTATAAGAAACAGCATAACAATTTTCTGTAATACTCTTCTTATAGAGTAATTGCAAAGTCATTTTATACTTATCACCGGTTGCCTGATCAAGCTTTCCTGAATCAACCAGTGATTTAATCCCTCCGAGGAAGTAATTCTCAAACCGGTCCGGAGACATCTTCTGAGGATAGTATTCATTAAAACGTTCTGATTCTCCCTCATTGACATCCATGGTAATCTGAACGCCGTTATCGATCTGATTGATGGTATAGCTGCCAAGCTGTGTACAGTATGTATAGGTATCCCACTCAGTAAGGTTATTGTCTTTACCAAGATAAGATATCGTAAGCAATGCAAGCTCTGACGCCTGATCTGATCCCTGAACGGTGGAATTCCATACCTTACCGGTATTCTTATCCTCCAATTTCAAGTTCATTGTCTCACTGTTAATGTACAGACGTTTGCTGTCGCTTTCCGCTACCAGCACTTCTCCCGCATCATGTGCTATCTCTTTACCAGCCGCTGCTAACCCTTTATATTCGACTTCCGGCAATTTATTGGCTTTGACGCAAAGAATCGGAATATAGTGTATTAATCCAAGAATGATACAAAAGCCAAGGATGGTCGCAAACAGCTTTCCGATGAAATGCTTATTATATATCTTTTTGATCTTATCGATAATAGGTTTCAATCGATCAAGTATGTTAATAAGTGCCTTCATGCTTTCTCCCTTCTGCCATCTGATTCGGCATAATATTAATAAAGCGAATGTCCCTTCACTTTAAGAAGCTGACTATCAACCTAGCCTTCTTATCATTTCCTGTACCACTGATGATATGAAATAATACATACGCTCTAATAAAGAGAAGAACAGGATGCCTAAAAATACAATGATAGCGGCTGCTATTGCTGTTACAAGCAGTGTTTTTATATTCGTAGCAAAGGAATACTCGTGTATGATACAGAGTCCGGCAAGAAGTACAAAGACAAACCAAACCACACCAATTCCCTGCACAGACTTCAGTATGATTACCTCTTCCTTAATGACAAAATTACTTACAAATACGGTGAAAGCATTCATAATCAGCATCGGAAGAAGGGAATAGCACACAACGATATAAATATCCCTCATATTACCTTTTCCGTTAAATAGCGTCGTAACTGTCCAGTTGCTTACCGTGAACAGGATTAGAACGGATATGGCAGATATGAAGATCGAGACACTGTTCATCTCAAAGATTGCATTAAAATTCATGACAAATCCGGTATATTGATAGGAAATACACTGCATGATACCGTACAGTATCAGAATAATGGTTGCAAATAAGGCACTTCCCTGATTTCTGTATTTTATTTCATAAAAACCATCAAAAGGATGGAATAAGGCGTATTTCAGGTAAAATAGTTTTTCTTTCATAATCTCACTCCGCACGACGTCCGCCCTCCTTCTTATGATATCTTACTTCCGAAAATACAATTAACGTAATGAAAATCAGAAATATCGCAGCTATAATTCCAAAGTGCTTCTGTAAAACTTCAGCCCGATAGCCATTATAAGCTTTGGAATAGAAGGTACGGTTATTACCGAGCTTAAAATAGTACATCGCTTTCTTATATTCGTCCTTCATCAGATAGTTCTTACCAATACCGATATAAGCAATTTCATAATTCGCATTCATTTTAAGGATGTTCTGGAATTGTGCTAGAGCATCATCCCACTGTCCATAATAATATTTCTCACTGGCCTGGAGGGCAGCCGCACCGAAATCCGTCGGTTTCAGAATATAAGCACATTTTAAGGTACTGTCTGTTACAACAAGGTTGTTGCCAATCCAAGCAATACCAGAAGGCATCTGGAAGGAGCCTTTCGTATCTCCAGAAGAGCCAAAGGCATTGAGAAGATCACCATCAAAATCATAAAGAAATATTCTGCCTTTGAATTTATCGATGACTGCATATGTCCCGTAATCAGTAACTGCGATATCCACAAACTGACTCTGATCTGTCTTATTCATTCTGTGAATATCACCAATTACCCAAGTATTACCTTCCTCTCGAAGAACATTCTTACCTCCGGAATTCAAACGGAATACCATATGCTCTGCTGCTGCGTCGTAGGTTACCGCATAAACAAAGCCATCCGAATCAAGTGCAACATTATTGAAGGCGGGAGCGAAGGTTTTCGTCATCTGTGCCTTCTGTTTGTTGGTGGAAATAGATTTCCAAAAATAATCCACGAAGTTAATCGTCGGTGAATTGACACCAAAATATCTTGAGAAGGTACCGTCAGGATTCAATTCAATGATACCTTCATAGCTTGACTGTACTACAACATAGATGCGGTCTGCGCTGTCAACAACAACCTTAGATGGTTTAAATTCAGAAACACCTGCCATATTATCCGGCTTTCCTATTACTCTCTTCATCGTATAGTTGGTTCCATCAAGAACGATGATTCTTCCCGCTCCGGTATCTGCGATATATAATTCATTGTTTTTTTCTTGGAAGAATACACCTTCGGGGGCATTCAACACGAGCTGGGCACCAGTTTCATCAATTACGATCTTATCGTTGGAATCCCTGATTACTTTTAAGGACTTGATAAAATTCCCGTCCTGGTCAACAATGTCAACTCTGCTCTCCAGGGTATCCACAAGGAAAATACGTCCGTCTTTACTGGTACAGACATCATTCATTCCCTGCACCTTTGTACCACCCATATTATCTTCGTTGATCACTTTGTCTACCTGGAAGGCAGCCGGGCTATCTACTGCATTCCACCACCAGTCATAGGTATAACCATCGAAGGCATAACTTTTTCCGTCGGCTGCAGCTAAGGCTAAGGTCGGAGTTGAAGCAAAAACTAATATAAGTAAAACAAGTAATATCTTTTTCTTCATCTGCTCCTCCTAACCCTTCACGCCGGATGTTGCCATTGTCTCAATGACGTTGCTTTGTGACAATACAAATACCGCGACAGGAACAATCAACATGATTAATGATATTGCTGAGGATACACCGGTTCTTGAGATACCGCCGCTTACCATCTGCTGAAGAACATAAGTTACCGGTTTGAGCTCTTCTGTGTAGATGAATACACCGCCGGTGGTTCCCCACATCTGCTGGAAGGATAAGATGATCAAAGTAATCCAGGCCGGTTTACAAAGAGGCATGACAACCCTCCAATAGGTCTTGAACTCGCCGGCACCGTCGATCTTCGCAGCTTCTAGCATTTCATCCGGGATCTGCACCATGAAGTTTTTCATCAGGTATAAGCCCAGGGTAGAACCTACTGCCGGCAGGATAACAGCCCAATAGGTATCAATCATACCGAGCTTGCTCATGATCAGGTAGTTCGGGATGGCTGTAACGGAGGCGTTGAACATCAGGGCATATACGATGATGTTGCTCATCAGCTTGGAACCGGGGAAGGTATATTTTGCAAGAGGAAAAGCTGCCATGGAACCAAGAAGAACGGTTCCAAGAGTACCAAGACCGGTGATCATTCCGGTATTGAAGATATATCTTGATAAAGGTACACTAAAGCTTTCCACGATGGTTGCCAAGTCAAAAAAGTTATTTAGCGTTGGGTTTTGCACTGACATTCTCGGAGGAATGATAAATATCTCACTCAGCGGCTTAAATGCATTAACCACAGTAAATATCAGCGGAAATAGACTAAATAACCCGAAGAAGGCGAGTATCAATGTCAAACCGATATCTCCCATAAGGCTTCGGTTTCTTCTTCTTAATTTTCTTGCTCTTAATTTTGATACAAGAAATCGATAGATTTTTCTCATTATATTACCACGCCTTTCTCTAGCCTAATTTACGAAGTAATTTCTGGACAATAATATTACACAGCAGCATGATGAAGAATAGAATCACCGCAATCGTACAGGCATATCCCAACTCATATCTGACATTACCGTAATCGTGAAGGTGGGTCAGAATTGTATGTCCTGAGTAGCTTATGGAAGGGAAGCCTGCCAGGTCGATTGAAATCTGTGAAACTGACAGGGAGCTTGTAATCTGCATAACCGCACCGAACATCAGCTGCGGTTTCATGGAAGGCAGCGTTATGTACCATAATTCCTGCCAACGGTTCTTAATACCTTCTACCGCCGCTGCTTCATACCAGGATTTATCAACATTCTGGAGACCTGCGATAAATGCCAGGAAGCTTACGCCAAGGCTTAGCCAGAGTTGTACGATAATTAGGATCGGCATGACATATTTTGCCGTTTCAAACCACAGGATACGGCTTTGAATAAAACCGAGCTTCAGCAGCCAGGCATTTGCCCAGCCATAGGTATCGGAGGAGAAGATCAGCTTCCAGATCATATATGCATTACCGGAGATGGATGGTGCATAGAATACCAGGGTTATGATCGATCTCGGTATAGGCGGTAATTCGTTAATCATCCATGCAAATAAGAAGCACATGATATAGCTGATAGGTCCGGTAATTAATGCGAATAGCATGGTGTTCTTTACGGCAATCAAGAATACATCATCCCTTACCAGCAGGTTGATATAATTGGTGAGCCCGTTAAAATGCGGTGCTTCCACCATATTAAAGGACGTAAAGCTTAAAACAATCGACACAACTACCGGAACCAGGGTAAATACGAGAAATATACTTGCAAAGGGAGCTATCAGTAAATACTTGTATTTGTGCCGTTTCCATATCAGTGCCAGCGGTTCTTTATTTTTCTTCAAGGAAATACCTCCTTCTATTTTTTAAAGTACACATGACTATTCAGTCACCGCGGTTCTTACGAACCGATGCACACAAAATATGCTGAGAAATGCATATTTTGGCGCTGGCTACTGAATAGTTACAAGTATACATTCATTGCCTCGGATTACTTATTGTGCCGTCGACAGATGGAATTCCTTACGCTTATTGGTAAGCTCCTTATCGATGGCCTTAAGATTCAGATATAAGGTCTCCCTCGGATTTGCTCCCTCGGCTACTACATTGTTGAATGCGTACAGTACCATTCTTGTCATCATATAATTACCGGGTACCGCC
>DATMUM010000106.1:0-40063 GCA_035564175.1 Mobilitalea sp. | reverse complement strand
GTTCAAGGTATTCTCTATCTGCTGTTGTTAGTTCGATTGATATAGCTTTTCTTCCCATGATATATTCCTCCAAAGTTTTATATAAAGAGTATATCATAGGATGAATATATAGTCCATTTATTTAAAAGATATTATACTAGTCATGAATAAGGGCCGTAGCAAAACCGGGTTGACCGTTGCCACAGCCCCTTTGATCCTTCACAGGATTATTTCTTATTTACACAATACTCAACAAACAACTGGAATACATTCTGTGAGGTTGCGGATTTGATGCAGTCGGTAAATTGCTTGTCATAGGTGCTGTTTCTTCCGGCAGTTGTCGGAATGTTGGCAGCATATACCTTCTCCATGATGCGGTAGACTATATCTGAGCCATACATATCCCGAAGGAATTCTGTAAAATGATATCCGATCAGAGCAGCATTCCACCCGGTTACATTCAGATAATAAGCTTCAAAGTTACTCTTATTATCCTGAGTGAGGAAGCTGTAGTCGGTTGAATACATGGCAGCAATATAATCATTACCGTTGGTATCCTTATGCGTTACGGATAAGGCATCCATAGTCTTGATGGCCAGGGTTGTAGCATTACCCTCGGTCCAGGCTTCGAAGCGGAAGCCGTAATGAGGCTGAGTCGCTTCGTAGAAATGAACCATTTCATGCAGGGTAAAATAATAATCAAAGAAATGATCCAAATTCAAATAAGAGGGATCCACAGTAATATAACTGTAAGCTGTATTTACCGTATTGTCAGGCAGCTTCATCACTAACTGGCGGTTCCAGTTCTTACTTGGGAAGTAGATATTCAGGCCGGTTTTATTCAAGGTTGTAATCATGGAAAGAAGCTTCGCCTCGTAATCTGCTGCCAGTACAGCAGTACCGGTATCATTGAATACCACCAGGGAATTGTTGATGCCCCTACCAGTTTTCTGTATATTGATATAACAATTCGGAGAAATCAGCTCCGTATAAGGACTTTTGAATACGGCAGTAATTCTCTGATAGGAAGCGGCATAATCCGGATTGGTATAGGAACCTGTACTCAAGAATTTACGGGATAAGGCATAAGCGGAGGTAACATTTTCCGTAGACAGTCTCATGTAATCAGCAAGCACAACATAGTAGCGGGCATATCCGTCGGATTGATAAGCCCAGCTGATCTGATTAAAGGGGATTCTTGCATTATCCGTGATCAAAGTTGGTAGAATAGGAGTAAAGTCTAATACCAGGTTTTTCACATCTCCTGAAATGATTAATTTTGTTGCAGTCGGGAAATTCATTAAAAATTCATTCCCGGTGGTTTTATTCTCAGCAACCAGATAACCATTCTTATCATAAGCCTGAATTGTGATTGCCGTGTCACAGTTACCGCACCCATAGATTCCGTTGTAAGGCAAATTATATGCTTTAAAGGTATTAAGAACCTCTGTTAAATCCAGAATCTGCTGGTTGGTGGCCTGAGTGATGGAGTAGCTGGCATCAATATTTTTGATATCGGGATAGGTTACATCTGCCACCAGAACCGGCTTAATAGTTACATTGATTGTACCAGTATTATTGTTATTGTTGTTATTATTGTTATTCTGATTGTTGTTAGGGATATAACCGTCAAAGTTGGATACATTCGTAATGTCCGGAAGCCTGGTAATACCGGCGTATTTGTTATATACAACTACACCGCAGTAGCCAAGATTAGCATAGCTGCTGTTATTACGCGTGTCATAGTACTGATAATTAACAAGAGTGCTTAGAGTAGCGCAGTGGACGGCATTATAATTCTCATATACCATCTGTTTATACTCAGCGTTATAAGCTACTTGTGAGGTCTGCATTGTTGCACTGTTATAATCTAGAAAATAATAAGTTTTCGAATTACGGATATAGACATTCTTGTCCTGCCCTAAGGAAAGAGTAATACCTTTCTTTTGCTTGTGACCGGAATTAGTCTGATAGGACATACCCAGAGCAGTAGCAAGAGGCTTCGCCTTTACCATAACATGATTGCCTCCGGTTACGAATGCAATATCGCTATAGGCTACATAGCTCCCATTGGATTGCCCGACCAGAACCAGATAATCCACGGCCTGCGTTTCATCTTCAGTATCTTCCCAATCATCTCCCCAGTAGTTCCAGTAATCATCATTCTCTTCCCTGTGTTTTGCTGAAACGCTAGTGCAGGGCATAAATGTAATCGTGAGGACTACTGCCAGGAAAAGTACGACGAATGATCGAAAGATTCTCTTCATAAATACTTGCTCCTTTCAATGTATATAGCATATTTGCAACGTTACGCGTAATGAAGTTATGCAAAGGTCTGCATGTTTACGCTTATTACGTTAAGTTTACTATATTTACATAATATGTCAATTATGAGACTGTATTCTTACGTTAATCTTAAGGGTTTCTTACAAGGCGCCGTGCCTTGCCATGCATTTGACATATTTTAACATAAAAAAAGCATGTCCGCGGTAAAGGAACGGACATGCCTGATATGTAAGCAGCAACTGCATTATTATAAATGATTGCAGTCACTGGAATATGAAAAACAGTGTAAGCTACAGGGTTATTGATATTTCTTTTCCAGGGCTTCTACAAGCTCCTTGTACCGCTGTTGTGTACCTTTTTCGGTAGCAGCGTTTTCGAACTCCTCCGTCTCCCGGTTTACTTTCTCCAGGATGTCAGGAGATAACTGACGTTCGGCAAAGGTATAGACAACGGAGTCTTCTTTATCAATATGTCTCTTCAACAGATGGGTATAACTGATGGCGTTGGCAATTACATCGAGCTTGCTCATCTCGTCGCCATCCTTTACCCGAAGCAGCGCGTCCTTTAACTCCTGGAGGAATAATCTGCCGGAATCGTGTTCAACGAGCATCCCGTTCGTAATCAACTTCGTGCCGATCGGTCCCAGATGGGTCACCATTTCCTGAAATAACATTTTTTCTTCCTTGCCATGATGATGGGCATCGGCATAGTTGCGAATAAAATCAATTATTTTGTTAAAGTCCTCATAATTAATTTCCTCTCCCTGCAATATGTTATAACAAGCCTTTCGAACGATCTTCAGCATTCTGAGAATATATTGATGCTCCTCCATCATAAGCCTGATGCTATCCATAAACTACACCTCACTTTTCGACGATTAAGACTTACTTCTTTAGTAATAAGTCCTTAAACAGATCTATAAAATATCCGAATAAATCAATAATTATTAAATCCTGAGTTTTGTGAAACAGCGGCGCCGATTCCGTCTTCGGAGTGGGCCTTGATACAATAGGTATCGGTATCTGACTTCTCAAACAGGAAGCCTAATTCTTTTGTCAGGGCTTCGATCCAGGCATCTCTTAATTCATAATATGCCTTAATATCTCCGCCAACCTCATCCCAGTAACGGGTGTGAACACAAAGGGTTCTTTTCCAGATCATTTCAGTACCGCTTTGCTTTATTACCTGGTTGGCATGGTCACAGGGCATGCCATCGAGCAGGAAATCCGAGATAATCTTATATACACCGGCTGCATCCAAGGGGTATTCCTTCATGAAGATTGCGGTGTTGGTGCCGTTATTAGCAACGATAGCTTTAACGGATGCCATTAACTCCGGAATTGCCTGAAGCAGTCTCGTAACGCAGTATGCATATTTATATTCCACTTGTGAAACACGCTCCTGAAGCCATCCGTGGATATTGCCGTGATCAATCATTTCCTCCAGAGGCTTATTTTCGAATTCACCATAAAGCTGGCTGCATTCTTCTTCCAAAGCTAAACCGTTTTTTTCGCCGAGGATGTAGAGTTCATCAACAATTGCCTGCTGCTGCCTGATTTTATTGTATAACCAATAATGAATTGGCCCTAAAAATGCACTCATAGTACCTCCTAAAAAATCTACCGGATAAAATATCCTTCTATCCGGTAGATTTACCTAATTAGTTATGAATTATTCCAGGAATAATTTGATGTCGTCTTCTACTGTGCCGATTCCAGCGATTCCGAAGTTTTCAATCAATACCTTTGCTACATTCGGAGAAAGGAATGCCGGCAATGTGGGTCCTAAGTGGATGTTCTTTACACCTAAATAGAGGAGGGCGAGAAGAACAATAACCGCTTTCTGCTCATACCATGCGATATTGAAGGCAATCGGAAGCTCGTTGATATCCTGAAGCTCGAATACTTCCTTTAATTTGAGCGCGATTAAAGCAAGAGAGTAGGAGTCATTACACTGACCAGCATCAAGTACTCTCGGAATACCGCTGATATCACCCAGATCAAGCTTGTTGTATTTATACTTAGCGCAGCCTGCGGTCAGGATAACCGTATCCTTCGGAAGTGCCTTTGCAAAATCAGTATAGTAATTTCTGGACTTCTGACGTCCGTCACAGCCTGCCATTACAAAGAATTTCTTGATAGCGCCGGATTTCACTGCGTCAACAACTGCATCAGCAAGAGCGAGTACCTGATTGTGAGCAAATCCACCAACGATTTCTCCCTTCTCAATCTCAATCGGAGCTTCGCAGGTCTTTGCTAACTCAATAAGCTGGGAGAAGTCCTTATGTCCGTTCTCATCCTTCTCAATGTGTATACAGCCAGCGATGCCTGTTGCACCTGTTGTAAATAATCTATTTATATAGGAAGCTGCCGGAGGAACCACGCAGTTGGTTGTCATTAAGATGGGGCCGCGGAAGCTTTCGAATTCTTCCTTCTGTTTCCACCATGCATTTCCGTAGTTACCGATGAAATTATCATATTTCTTGAATGCCGGATAGTAGTGTGCAGGAAGCATCTCGGAGTGAGTATATACATCAACGCCGGTGCCCTGGGTCTGCTCCAGTAACTGTTCGAGATCCTTCAGATCATGTCCGGAGATAAGGATACCAGGTCTGGTTCCGACACCGATGTTAACCTTGGTAATCTCAGGATTGCCGTAGGTTCCGGTATTTGCGGAGTCGAGAAGAGCCATGCCGTCTACGCCGAACTTACCGGTTTCCAGGGTAAGTGCAATCAGGCCGTTGACACTTAAAGTATCATCTAAGGTAGCTGCAAGGGCTTTCTGTATGAAAGCGCTAACCTCTTCGCTGTCATATTTTAATTCATTCGCATGCTTTAAGTAAGCGGCAAGACCCTTTAAGCCGTATACAATCAGCTCTCTAAGGCTTCTGACATCTTCATCCTTCGTGGTCAGGATACCAACCTGTGTGGACTTCTCATCCATCTCATCACGAGTTACAGCTGTCCAGAGTGCTGCTTCCGGAAGAGCTTTTTTGTCAGCTACTTTATTTAATAATTCGTTCTTAATGCTTAAGGTTTCAAGTACTCTTTTATAGAAAATCTCATCATCAAAGTTGGCATTGGTAATCGTGGTGAACAGATTGATGGTGATATAATGATCTACCTCAGCGGCAATCTCTTCCCCCTGCGCTCTGAGTGCTGTGGTTACTGCACTTAATCCCTTTGTTACGTAGATTAATAAGTCCTGCATTCTGGATAAATCAGGTGATTTACCGCATACACCAAATAGTGTGCAGCCTGAGCAGCCTGCTGTTTCCTGACACTGATAACAAAACATCTTATTTTCCATTCTTATTCGCTCCTTATATTTTTTCTTGTTTTTATTTGACTTATTGCTTACAAGGTGAGTATAATACAGGTGAAATAGAAAAAGTGTAGCTGTGGCTACAAATTGAAATAAAAATAAAACTGACTTTTCGTATAGAAGTAAGAATGGTTTATTAAGGAATAATAATCGAAGGCTGGTATGGAACCGGGAAGGGGTATGACATGGAGCAAATGTATCAGGTATTAAAACGATGTACCTTATTTCGCAGGATTGATGAGAAGGAATTAGAACAGCTGGTGGGATGTCTGGGCGCACAGGTAAAAAGCTTTCAGGCAGTGGAATATATCTTCCTGTCCGGAGATGAGATTAATGCCATCGGTATTGTATTATCCGGTGTGATTGAGATTATGAAGGAGAATCTTGCCGGGAATAAACATATAGTAGCCTTCCTTGGCCCTGCGGATATGTTCGCAGAGGGGATTGTATGTACGGTAAAACGGATTTCCCCGGTGACCGTACGGGTGAAGGAGAACGCGAATATATTATTCATTCCATATGAGAGAATCATCAAGTCCTGCGGTAACAGCTGTGTCTTTCATATTAATCTGATCCAGAACATGATGGTGGTACTGGGAGAGAAGAATGTGAACCTGAATAGGAAGCTGGAGCTTCTGACGCTCAAGGGCATGCGTGAGAAGATTGCCAGTTATCTGATAAATGAGTCCAACGAACGTGGCAGTAATATGTTCCAGATTATGCTGAACCGGACGGAGCTTGCTGATTATCTGAATGTATCCCGGACCTCCATGTGCAGGGAGCTTGCCAGAATGAAGGAGGAAGGGCTGATCGACTTTTACGGGAATAGCTTTAAGCTGATGGATAAGATGGCCCTGGCACAGTGCCTGGAGGCATAAAAAATAAAGTCATATTTTATCGGTAACCTGTGACAGGCATATAACATAAGATATTTTAAATGATATAACAAGGGTTATGCATCATGAATCATTTGCTATTTCAAATTTTAGAGTCAGTGATATTTGTTACCGCACTTTCTACCGATGCCTTGATTGCAAGCTTAGCTTATGGGAGCAATAAAATTAAAATTCCTATGATGTCAGTACAGGTAATTTCCTTTCTGTGTACTGGTATTTTAGGAATTTCTCTTTTGCTCGGTACATTTTTAAAAGCCTTTATTCCGGGCAGCGTCTTACATCTGGTATCTTTCATGATATTATTCCTATTGGGCATCGGTAAGCTTCTGGATAACCTTATTAAATCAATGATTGAAAAGCACACGGTAATAAATAAACAGATTAAGTTCAGCCTGTTTAACCTTAATTTTTTATTAAATATCTATGCAGATCCAAAGGAAGCCGATATCGATGAATCAAAAACACTGTCTCCCAAAGAGGCATTATCCCTGGCAATTGCTTTATCCATCGACAGCCTGGCAGCAGGTGTAGGTGCGGCAATGGGTAATATAAGCATTCCGGCGGTTATGATATCGTCGCTGGTATTAAGTATGATTGCAGTCAAGGCAGGGGAACTGGCAGGCAATAAGCTGAGTGATAAGGTACCCTTTGGTTTATCCTGGCTTAGCGGTGTTATACTAATTTCGCTGGCATTTGTCAGGCTGTTATAAAGATATTATCGCAGGTCGTTATAAGGATAAGAACCACCTTATGGACTTAAGAAGTTTACAACCATATTGGTATCTGCTTCGGAGCATAACAGTAGTGATATACATGACCTGTAAAGGAGTGTAAGAATGTCATGAGTTCCGCAGCAGAAGTAGAAAGGGAAGCATTTGCCGTGTGATATGGATTAAATAAGTTTGTTAATTGCATAGGTAATAAAGGAAGGGCTTCAAAATGTGAGATTTTGAAGCCCTTTGCCAGATTCCATACCATCTATAGAATTATATTTCCGAAAATATTTTCGTTCTATTGAAATATAATGATAGTTGCACTATAATACTCGCGTAATTATCAAATAAATTCCAAATTTACTACACATATTTAATGAATGATATGCCTTACCCATTAAGGGCAAATGGAATAAGAATTATCATTCCCTTTTTCAAGATCAGGTGAAACACAAAGTTTTGATTCTAATATTACGATTTGGAATCAAAAGTCTGATTAGGTCATACATATTCATTCATAAAGTATCACGAAGACTTTTGATTCCCGAAACATATTACTAAAAAGGAGAATAAATATGCTTAGTGACAGGCAAATAGACAAAATGTTGTATAAGCTGAGAAGATTTGAAAATACCTTGGCTCCTATGATGTTTGAAAAAATTGACGAGATTAATGTGGTAAAATTCCAAACACCCGACCAGTATCATGAAATACCGGAGGACGGCTTGTTTACTTCCTGTGAAAATGGTGACAGGTGGGGCGGCGAGAGCGCCTATTGCTGGTTTAAGGGACAATATACCGTTCCTCAGGAATATGATGGCAGTACCCTGTACCTATATCCACAGATTGGTGGCTATGAGGCAATGTTATGGGTTAACGGAATGCCATTTGGTACCTTTAATACGAAGATTGTTATCACCAATCACGGCAATCATTATTGTGATATGCTGAAGCAGAATGTAACAACCGGAGAGAAGATCGACATTGCGCTGGAATACTATGCAGGACATTATGTGAAGGGCTGCGATCCCTTTTCTGACAGTCCTATGGGTGATTTCATGTTCACTTATAATTCCCTGGATATCTGTCTGAAAAACCAGGAAATTTGTGACTTCTACTTTAATTTGCGGACGTTAAACCAGCAGGTTCAGGTACTGGATCATAACAGCTTCAGGCGTGCCGATATAATCAAAACCTTAGAACAGGTTCATGAAATATTATATTACTCCTATGAGGATACAGATAAGATTACCTTCATGAAAGCCATAGCAGAAGCGGGGGAGCTTATAAAGTCAAAGCTTGTTCAGACTAATTCCTCAACCACCGGTTTTGCCGGTTTTATCGGACACTCCCATATGGATACGGCATGGCTTTGGCATAGAAGCGAGACAGTGAAAAAATGTGCCAGAACCTATTCCAACCAGCTTAATCTCATGCAGCAGTATCCGGAATATAAATTTATCCAGAGCTCTGCCTTCCACAGTGAGGTGATACGCAAGAATTATCCGGGGCTTTTTGCGAAGCTTCAGGAAAAGGTTGCAGAGGGAAGATACGAGCCTAACGGCGGAGTATGGATTGAATGTGACTGTAACCTTACAGGCGGTGAGTCCATGATACGCCAGTTCCTCTGGGGTCAGCGCTTTACCAGAAAATATTTTAATTATACTGCGGATAGCTTCTGGCTGCCGGATACCTTTGGCTACAGCCCGGCCATCCCTCAGATCATGAAGGGCTGCGGGGTGAATTACTTCCTCACTACCAAAATATCCTGGAATGATACAACAAACTTCCCGTATGACACCTTTTACTGGCAGGGACTGGATGGAACCAGAGTGCTTACCCACTTTAATAAATCCCATCTGTGGCCGGACAGTGAGTCCGTTATGGAGCATGTGGTGAAAGGCTATGATTCCATCAGGGAAAAGACCGTATCCAATATGAGATTACTCTCCTATGGCTTCGGCGATGGAGGCGGCGGACCTCAGTTTGAGATGATCGAGATGGCCAGACGTATTAAGGATCTGGAGGGTATTCCAAGAACAGAGCATATCACCGTAGGTGAATTCATGAAGAGACTGGAAGCTTCCATTGTGGAGCCTTCCGTATATTCCGATGAGCTGTATCTGGAATTGCATAGAGGAACTCTGACCAATCAGCATACAATTAAGAGAAACAATCGTCTTGCAGAGATAAACCTGAGAAATCTGGAATGTCTTACGGTTAGAAACGCGGTAGAAAACAACATCGAGGCCTCCGATGAGCAGATTCATCCCCTCCTGGAGACCCTGTTAATCAACCAGTTCCATGATATTCTACCTGGAACCTGTGTACCAAGAGCCCATGAGGAATCCATAAGGGAAACCACTGAGGTGATTGAAAAGGCTCGAGAATTAATCATGAGCTTTCTTCCCTCCGGTGGCGAAGAGTATACAGTATCCGTAATTAATACTCTTTCCTTCGAGAGAAATGACGTTGTATATATCGATTATAAGGAAGGTTATATTGTAGATGGCGACTTCAAGCAGCAGCTGGTAACGGATCTTTGTGGCAAGGAATTGCTTGCTGTTATGGGAGTTAAAATTCCTTCCTTCTCTTCTGTGAGCCTAAAACTAGTGAAAGGCAGCCTGACCGGTTCCTCCGCTTTCCATTTCAACGAGAAGGAATTAGTTACTCCTTATGCCCGCGTAAGCTTTAATGAAAAGGGCTTTATCGATTCCTTTATCGACAGGGCACAGGAGAGGGAGCTCAGAGGTAAGGGTTATGCCTTCAATACCTTCTTAATGGCAGAGGATGTTCCGAACTCCTGGGATAACTGGGATATTGATGCTGATATTGAGTATAAATTCATGGACAGCTCAAGGCTTCAAAGTCGTGAAATTGTATCTGAGGGTCCCGTGGAATTAAGAATCAGAAGCAAATATCAGTTAAGCGATAAATCAAGCCTGGTACAGGATGTGATCTTCTTTGCCGGAAGTCCTGAGGTACGCTTTGAGACGATCATGGATTGGAAGGATGACCACAGATTCTTAAAGACTGCCTTTGATACGACCATTTTTACTGACTGTGCAAGGCAGGAAGTGCAATATGGTTTTATCAAGAGAAAAACCACGAGAAATACACCGGAGGAGAAGGCTAAATTTGAGGTATCCAACCATAAATATTCGGATCTGTCCGAAAGCAGATACGGTGTTGCTCTCTTAAACGACTGCAAGTATGGCATCTCCGTTAAGGATTCCCAGATGAGATTATCCCTTCATAAGGGAGGAACCAGACCGGATTATAAGGGTGACAAGGGCATCCATGAATGTACCTATTCCCTCTATCCCCATGTCGGTGGCTTTAACGCAGATACGGTTATCCAGCCGGCATATTGCTTAAATTACAAGCCAATCATTGCTACAGGAAATTATGAGAAGGCTTCCTTTGCCAGAATAAACTGCAGTAATATCATCATAGAGGCTGTGAAGCCCTGCGAAGATCAGGAGAAAGCATTCATTATGAGGCTTTATGATGCGGAAGGAACCTATACCAATGCGGTGTTAACCTTGAATAAGGAGGCAAGAGAAGTGGCTGTTACCGATATGCTTGAGGATGTTCTTGAGGTACTTCCGGATAAGAATCATATCAATCTGGTGTTCCGCCCCTTTGAGATTAAGACTGTTAAGATTTATTATTAACATGGACAATAATTAAGGGTCTGTTTCAAATTCGATAATTAAATAATTTTGAGGGAGCGATATTATCCCTCCCTCAAAATTTAGAACCATTATTATAAAGCAGACCTTTAATTATGTTATTCTTTTTGAAGCATTAACCGATATTCGCTGGGTGTGCTTCCTTTAATCTGCTTGAATATCTTCGAAAACAACAACGGATCAGTATAGCCTACAGACCGGGAGATGTTACCGATGGTTAAATTCTGATTCGGCAGTAATTCGCAGGCTTTTCTAATGCGAAATTCGATCAGGTATTCCTGCAGCGTCATATTCATTGCGTTTTTGAATACGGAATTAAAATAACTTCTGTTTAAACCCACATGCTTAGATATTGAATCTATGGTTATTTTTCTTGAATAATTCATCTCTATAAACTGCAACGCCTGTGTGATATAGGCGTCTCTTCTGCTGTCTGCCGAATCGTAGTAAAGTCCCTCCGGATTCATCTGGATCAGTTTGTTCAGAAACAGGTAAAGGTAAGCCAGCCTTTGCACTTCGCCGCCCCTTTTTAAGTAATAAGCATTATTCATTTCCTGAAAGCACTTATCAATAAAGTTGTCCTGATCGCTTTGGAAAATGGGATTATCCAAGGTCAGATTAGCATCCTTTAAATAGGATTCCGCTTTTATGCCATGAAAACCGATCCAGGAATAATGCCAGGGATCATCATCATCCGCTTTATAATAAGTGACAATATCAGGGCAGATTAAAAATCCGGAGCCTGCTTTTAAATAATGGATATCGTTGCCGATTTTAATAAATCCTTTCCCGCTGTGTACAAAATGGATGAGATAATGATCCCGGACAGCGGGACCGTAAGCGTGCCCGTTGGGACATTGCTCGGATCCGCATTGGTATACATAAAGATCGGTATGCTGTAATTTATCAGCCAGATGTTTATCCATAATTTAACTCCTTTATATATATTTTTAAACTTGACATAGCTCGTTTGAAAGTATAGTAAAAAGATTCTGAGGTATGCTTCAAAGGAGCATCATAAATCTAGCATTATTCCATATAAATCTAGCAAATTTCTATTTACGAATTGCAATTTGGCCTGTATACTCAAATCATACAATAAACAATAAAAAAATAAAAATAATTAGTTAAAAGTACCAAGTAACATTTTCTATTATGTGAAATTTAACATATTATTACCACATTTTTATTGATATTGTGTTTATAATTGTGTATGTAAAATATGGAATGATCGGTGACCAAAGAAGTGAATTCAAGCCGGAAATATGTAATTTTATGAAATAAGTGTCTGTTAAATATAGTAATATACCATATACATAATATAACGGAATATAAAAAATTACAAGTAATATTGGTTATGAATTTACAATATTTGAAAAGCCAGTTACGGACTGGGATTGATAATTACAAAAATATATTAAATTCAAATTACAGCAGCCCTGTCTGTAATTGAAAAGAATCTTTGGTGACAGCCGTTATTTTTTGTCGGCTCTGGCGCGATAAATGAAGAGAAATGATGAATTATCACTACTCTTTATAATAATAAAAGGGAGGACTATTTATGAAAAAAAGAAACACGTTTTTAAGTCTGTTATTGTGTGTTGCGCTTTTATTATCAGGCTGTAAATCATCCAGCAAAGATACAACGACTGACGAAAACCAGACTGCCACTCCGACTGTAGGTGCTACCGCCGAAGATACAACTGATGTACCCTCTGGAGAGCCTATCGTAATCAAGTGGGGACACAACTGGACGCGTGAAATGGACACGAATTTCAAGGATCCTGTAACCGGTGAGCCGGCTCTTGGTGAAGAAGAGCTCAATGCAAGAAAATATGCTGAGCAGCAGGTTCTGGAAAAGCTCAATTGTAAAATCGAATTTGTACAGTATCCGACGGATTTAACAGAATGTATCTTACAGTCCGTTCTTGCAGGCGATCCGATTGCTGATATCGTAAGAATCACAAACGGCTCCCAGGGTCAGGTATTGGCACAGAACGTATTGCAGCCCATTGATGAGTATGCAGATTTATTCTCCAATCCAGACGATGCCTGGATGTACTGGGGTAAGGTATACGGACACAACTACTTCCTGAACAATGTTATGAGATTCGGTGGAAATGACCTCTTATGTTATAACATCGGTATGCTTAAGAAAGTAGAAGCGTTAAAGGTTGACGGAAAGACAAAATACCCTGCAGATTACTTCGTAGAAGGCACCTGGACCTGGAGTGTATTTGAGGATTACTTACAGAAGGTAAATGATTACTTCAAGCAGGAATGGGAAGGCTACTATGCATATCAGACTGACTACCGTGCAGCTTCCCTTCAGGCTATCTATGCAAATGGCGGAGAAGTCTACGGAGAGAACGGACTTGGAATTAATTCAGACAAGTCAAAAGAAGCAGTTTCCTTTATCGACCGTCTTGTTCAAAAGGGCTTAATGTTCAGTGAAAACCAGTATAACAAGAATGCAGATGTAGTTGGTCTTATGGATACCTGGAGATTCCAGTGGGGTCATACAGCCTTCACAAACCTTCCCCAGTGGCTCAGCCGTGATATGGTTCAGCAATTTGCTGACCGTGGCGATGCAATGGGATATGTTCCTTTCCCGAGACCTGACGGTGTAGCTTTGGATGATCCCAGCTATCGTCAGCTTAACGATGCAACAGACTGCTATGGTATTCCTAAGGGCGTTCCGAAGGATAGAGCAGAGTTAGCAATCAAGGTATTCAAGGAATATACTTCAGCTTATCATAAGAAGATGGCAAATTCTGATAAAGCTATGGATTATGTGAAGTCAGAAGCTTCCGCAAGAAATGCTGCAATCCGTTTAAATCTTGATATAACCAACGAAGAATACGGCGCTAATATCTTAAAGGCATTCCAGTATCTGTCCGAAGACAAGAATATAGCTGTTAACGATTACAGCAAGATGGCAGGTGTTTATGATATCTGGAGCCATGACATCTTAGGTTTCTCCTTATACGGCGTGAACGGTGCACCGAAGTACGATGTTCAGGTAGAAGCTAAGATCGGCGAAGTGAATGACCTGATGAATAACTATACTACTGTATTAAGCGGTACCGATATTATCGATAACGTTAAGCCTAAATTTACTACTGTGGATGGTCTGAAGCTGCAGTTCCCTGCAGGAACCGATCCGTCAACTGTAGATTGGAAACAATATGATACTGCTGCAGATAACATTGACGGTAATCTGGATATGGCTAATGCAACCATCGATTACAGTGAAATTGACTTTAATACCGTAGGTCAGTATGACGGTAAATTACATTACACCATCAAAGATGTTTCCGGCAACGAAGGCAGAGATGATAAGACGGTTATCGTTTATGACGCAAAGAATACGACACCTCCGACACTGAAGATGAAGACACCTGACGTATACAGAACGATCAAGCTGAATGAAGATACTTCACAGATTAACTGGAAGGATGATTTCGTTGATACTGCAACAGATAAAGACGGCTTAGATATTAAGGGAAGCGTAAGCGCTGATTTATCTGAACTGGATACTACAACGGAAGGCGATTATAAGGTTGCTGTCACAGTAACTGACTATGCCGGTAATACAGCAACGGAAACCATCACAGTTAAGGTTGTGAAGGAATAACCGGTCCGGTTTTTGAAACCAGTTAAGATAATAACATAATGAGTTTAGAATAGGGAAGTTTACTTCCCTATTCTAGTGTATACGAAATAGGAAATTATCTCCACCTATGATCACCTCCTATGCTATAATAATGCGGGCTTGCCAGCCACAAAACATACATAGGAGGTATTACAACAAAGGGCAAGCCCGTAAAACATAAGGAACTTGCAAATCCCTCTGTGCGAACGCTTCGCAAACAGGCAAAAGCTCCTTTCAGGGGCATTTTACGCATCGTTTGGCAAGGAATCCCAGCGATGTAACAAACAACAAATTATTCAATGCTTTTTAAAAGGGGTATGCTGCTATGAAAAAAAAGAAAAAGAAACAAATCTATGCAATACTTGCTGTAATAGTGTTGGTAGCTTCATTTATTTATATTTCCTCGAAATCCGGGAACATAACTACAGTGAAAGCCAGCGGGCCGGTGGAAGAATACTATGAAGCATCTTATCAGGAGTATCTGGACCAGAATGACTTTGACGGTACCCTGTCCTCCTCCGAGGTGCCGGTTGATCTGGCTAATTATACTACCTCAGAGGGTATGACAGCCACGCAGGATGATCAGGGTGTTTCTACCACAGAGCTCGGTAAGATTACCTGGAGCTTTGATGTAGCTCAGGCCGGATTTTATAACATCGAAATTGGATATATTCCATTAAAGGGAACAAACTCACAGATTAAACGTGTTTTATATATTGATGATCAGATTTGCTACAACGGATTAAAGCAGATTGTTTTTAACCGTATGTTTACGGATGCCAGTACTACGATTGAAGTGAAAAATCATAATGAAATAAGACCAAAATCGATTGAAATAATGGAGGAACAGACCGTTTACATAGATGATTCCCAAAAGAGAAGTTCTGATCCCTATAAATTTTACTTTGCTCCGGGAAAACATACCATTACTTTTGAATCCATCAAGGAGTCTATGAAGATAACCGGTATCACCCTGAAGAGCATGCCTAAAATCTTATCCTACGAGGAGACGATTGCCGGCTTAAAGAGTCAGTACAATACCTATAGCGGAGACAATATTGTCTGTCAGGCCGAACGTACCGATGCTAATACAACGAAGATTATCAGATCATCTACTGCAATAACCATAAAGAATAATGTTTCTGATCCCAACCTTCAGCCCTACCATCCGTACTATATAGAATATAATACCATCGGTGGAGATAGCTGGAAGTATCCGGGGGATGTCATTACCTGGGAAGTGAACGTGCCGGAAGAAGGATTATATCGCATCTCCCTGAAAGGAAGTCAGAATATAAAGAGAGGCGTTACTTCCTACAGAAAAATAAGAATCAACGGGGAAATCCCGTTCCTTGAGGCGCAGTCCTTAAGATTTGATTATAGTACCGATATGACAAACTATATTCTTGGTGACGGGACCAAGGATGGTGCTTACCTGCTTCACCTGAAAAAAGGTATGAACACGATATCTCTTGAAGTTGTTCTGGGTGAGTTTGGCAAGACTTATACTCAGGTCAGCGAAAGTGTATTTGACCTGAATGAATTATACAGAAAAGTGGTGCAGATTACAGGTACCGCACCGGATAAATACATTGATTATGAGATCACCAAGAAGTTACCTGATTTTGTTACTACGGTAAAAGCGGAGCAGGAACAGCTTCAGTCCGTATATGATTCCTTGCTGGCGATTACTGGTGAAAAGGGTGAGAATGCAGTCCTGGTGGAGAAGATGCTGATTCAGTTAAAAGAACTGGAACAAAATCCGGAAAAGGCGGCCTTAGCCGGAGAGCTGTCAACCTTTAAATCAAACATTACCTCCATGGCAACCTGGCTGATTCAGATCGGTGAAATGCCCCTGGAGCTTGACAGTATCACACTGTTTGCAGCGGATCAGGAGCCGGCTCAGGCAAAGGCAGGATTTTTCAAACAATTATATAATGACACCATCCGATTTTTTGCTACCTTTTTTGTAGACAATACGAAGGTATATACGGAAGATACGGTGAAGAAGGATTCGATTAAGGTCTGGATTCCTACTGGCCGGGATCAGGCACAGTTACTCAGAGAACTAATTGATCAAAGCTTTACCCCGCAATACAATATCGGAGTTGATCTGGAACTGGTACCAATCGATGTGGTTATCCCTTCCACCCTTGCAGGAGTAGGACCGGATGTAGTTCTCAGTATTGACCAGACAAGATTAATGGACTTTGCAATGCGTAATTCCCTGGTGGATCTGTCAACCCTGGACGGCTATGCGGAAGAAAGCACAAAATATTTCCCGAGTGCAATCGAAGGTATTACCTATCAAGGCGGTGTATATGGCCTTCCCGAAACACAGGTATTCGGTATGCTCTTCTACCGCAAGGATATCTTTGATGCCTTAGGTCTACAGCCGCCGAAGACCTGGCAGGATTTTAAAGAGATTATTCCTGTTTTAAGTATGTATAACTACGAGGCATGGATACCAACGACAGCTCCTCTTTCCTCTATGATTTTCCAGAGAGGAGGAAATCTGTATCTTGGTGAAGGTAAAGATTATGGAATTGAAAGCGGACTTTCGCAGCGCTGCGCAATGGATGCTTTTACGGAGTTAACGGATTTCTTCACTGCGTATAAATTACCTGTCTCTGTTGATTTTGCCAATCGTTTCAGAACCGGAGAGGTTCCCATCGGTATCGCCGACTATACGGAATACAACAAGTTTGAGCTTCTGGCACCGGAGATTAAGGGTTTATGGTCCTTTGCTCCGATTCCGGGTACGGAACAGCCGGATAGATCCATTGATAATACCGTTGCCTGCACTACAACCCAGTGTGTCATGTTAAAATCCGCCCAGAATAAAGGTGTCGTGGATGCGGCCTGGACTTTTATGAGATGGTGGATGAGTACCGAGGTACAGACAGAGTATGCTAATTCCATTGAAGCAATCCTTGGTGCCTCCGCAAGATATCCAACCGCAAATAAAGAGGTACTGCTTCAGCTTCCCTGGTCAACGAAAGATGCGCAGACACTTCTGGAACAATTTGAACATACCAGAGGTATTCCTCCGGTACCGGGTCATTATATGACGACAAGAATGCTTGATTATACCTTTAAGGATGTTGTCTCAAGCGGTGCAAACCCGAGTGAAACCTTATATCTGAATATTAAAGCAATTAATCAGGAGTTAACGAAAAAACGAAAAGAGTTTGGCTTAAGTACTGCCAAGTAAAGGAGGTGGAGTTATGGGTAGACAACAAGTTTTATCAAAACCGTCAGACAATAAGAAATATAAGTTAACAGTGAAAGAAGTCTGGAAGCAGCATAAGGAAAAGTATCTGCTGATCCTTCCGTTCTTTATCTTGTTTTTCGTATTTACCTTCATTCCGGTGGTAACCTCCATCGTGCTGAGCTTTACTTCCTTTAACTTATTCGAATTTCCGAAGTTTGTCGGCTTGGATAATTACATTAATTTAATTGCATTTGACTCCGTATTCCTGATCGCAGTGAAAAACACGTTATTGTTTGCGATTGTAACGGGTCCCATCAGTTACCTGCTATGCTTTATGCTGGCATGGATTATCAATGAACTGCCTCCGAAGGTTCGTGCAGTCATGACGCTGGTGTTTTATGCTCCCTCCATTTCGGGTGGTGCGTATATGATATGGAAGCTGATCTTCTCATCGGATGCCTATGGCTTTGCCAATGCGTTCCTCCTAAAAATGGGACTGATTCAATCTCCGATGCTTTGGTTTGAAACGAAAGAAAATATTATGCCGATCCTGATTGTGGTTCAGCTGTGGTTAAGTATCGGTGTCAGCTTCCTTGCATTTATCGCAGGCTTTCAGAACGTAGATAAATCCCTCTATGAAGCCGGATCCGTGGACGGCGTAAAGAACCGGTGGCAGGAGCTTTGGTTCATCACTCTACCGCAGATGAAATCCCAGCTGATGTTCGGTGCAGTAATGCAGATTACCGGCTCCTTATCCGTATCGGGTATTTCCATCGATTTGGTTGGTTTCCCTTCCGTGGATTATGCAGGTCACACAATTCTTACCCACCTGTATGACTATGGTAATCTGCGTTACGAGATGGGATATGCCTGTGCCATCGCAACGATTTTATTCTTTATGATGCTGTTTATTAATATTATTGTTCAGAAATTACTGAGGAAGGTTGCTGCATAATATGAAAAAATTATTATCTTTCCTGAGGGCAAAATGGAGACTCTTTAAATTTAGAAGAAAGAACAGAAGCCTGGCTGTTGACCTCTCCCTGATCATCGTGCTGAGTGGTATTGGATTTGTCAGTGTATGGCCTTTGCTTTTTATTATCAATGCGGCATTTAAGCCCATCAGTGAAATATTTCTGTTCCCTCCGAGGCTGTTTGTTCAAAACCCGACCTTAAATAACTTTTTTGACCTGGGTGTTATCATATCGAAGTCCAATGTAATTTTTGCACGATATGTATTTAATACCGTGGTAATTACCTTCCTGGGTACGGGTGGAACCGTACTATTCGGTTCCATGGCTGCTTTCCCCCTGGCTAAATATAAATTCCCGGGTTCCAAGCTGATGTCCAGTACCATTGTGTATTCCCTTATGTTCAATGGTACCGTAACGGCAATACCGAACTATATTATTATGACGAAATTACACCTGGTGGATACCTATTGGGCAATCGTGCTGCCGGTAGTCGGCGGAACCTTCGGACTTTATCTGATGCAGAATTTCATCGTTCAGGTACCGACGGAGCTGATTGAGTCAGCCAAAATGGACGGCTATAAAGAGCTGGGGATCTTCTTTAAGATTATCATGCCTCTGTCAAAGCCTGCCTGGATAACCCTGATTATTCTGTCCTTCCAGTCCTTATGGGGAACTACAGGCGGTACCTTCATCTATTCAGAGAATTTAAAGCCCGTAAGCTATATGCTTTCCCAGATTATCGCCGGCGGTATTGCAAGAACAGGAACGGCTTCAGCAGTCGCCTTGATTATGATGGCTGTACCGATTACCGTGTTTGTCATTTCAAGTAACGTTCTTGAGACAATGGCAACCTCCGGTTTAAAAGGATAGGAGAGAGTAAATATGAGAGCGAAATATAAAATCAGTGTATTAATTCTATCCCTTGCAATAATATTTACCAACTCTGTGACAGTACAGGCGCAGAATACACAGAATGATAATTACACCTATGATTTCTGGGGTGTGGTAAATAAAAGTATACCAGCCTTTGAACTGGTAAGAACCATTGATGAAAAATCACTGGATGTTACCATACAGGGCTTTGACGATGTCTGCACCAGCAAGGACCGTATCTTTCTGATTGATACCCAGGAATCACGACTGGATGTTCTGGATGCAGATTATAATCTGATTACTTCCATCAAGCTGATCCGTAATGAGGATAAGAAAATCGTAACAGATCAGACTACGGGAAATCAGCTGGTGTTAACCAATCCGGAAGGCGTCTGGTATCATGAGCCGACGAATGAGATCTACATAGCGGATACCGGAGCCAGCCGAATTATTATTCTGGACGGTGATGGTTATTATCTAAAAAGAATCATTCAGAAACCGGATAATATGGTTGGTGTAACACAGTTTAATCCTTCGAAAATCGTAGTGGATCAGGCCAATAAGATATACTGTGTAGTTCAATCCGGCTTTGAAGGAATTGTAGAACTCAATGAATCCGGCAGCTTTACCAGATACTTTGGTGTCAATAAACCCATGGTTGACTTCTGGGATTACTTCTGGAAATCCCTCTCCAGTGATGTGCAGAAATCAAAGATGGCAAAAACCTACGCACCTTCCTTTAATAACATCGACATTGATACTGAGGGCTTTATCTATGCTACAACCACTGACAGTGCAGCCCAGGAGATGGTGTTTCGGTTAAATCCCAAGGGTGAGAATGTACTGAGGCAGGAAGGCTATTTCCCGGTATGGGGCGATATGTACAGCAGCATGTTTTACGTACAGAGTAAATTTGCAGATGTAGCCATTAATGATTATAGAGTATATGCTTTAATGGATCAGGTAAAAGGTAGAATCTTCCTGTATGACTTTGATGGTAATCTACTTAATATATTTGCCTCCAGCGGGGATTTGAAAGGTGATTTTAAAGCGCCTTCCAGTATTGCCTGGTTTGGTGATAAACTAATCGCTACAGATAAAACCTTGAAATGCGCTTACGTATATGAAATGACGGATTTCGGCAAAGCGGCCCTTGGTGCCACGAAGTGTTATTACAACGGTGAATGGGATGAATCAGCAAAATTTGCAAAGGAAGCAATCCGCCTTAATGCCAATTATGATTTGGCTTACATCAACATCGGTAAATATTATCTGATGAAGGATGATTATAAAAATGCCATGTATTATTTTAAGCTGGGTAACGATAAGAAATTCTATTCCATGGCCTACAACGGTTACCGGAATATCTGGGTTCGGGATCATTTTGGATGGATCATAGCAGCATTTCTGCTGATGTCATTTCTCCTGATTTATTCGGAAATCAGATACCATAAAAGAAAGGCGTGAGAAAAGTGGTTAAATTATTAAGTGATATGAAATATTTAGGATATGTCATTTTTCATCCTTTTGATGGCTTCTATGAAACCAAACACAGGGGTAAGGGAAATAATACATTGGCAACCATTTTGTTGTTGCTTTATGGTATCTTAGGAATATTTTCTACCCAGTATACCGGATTTATCTTTAATTTTTATCCGACCTTTGCTTTGGAGAGCGTTTCCTTGTTCATGGCCAGTGTGCTTCCGATTATCTTGTTTATTGTGAGTAACTGGAGTACTACTTCCTTAATGAATGGTAACGGGCGGTTTCGTGATATTTATGTAGTAACCTGCTATTCCCTGCTGCCTATGATCCTGTTCAGACTAGTCACTGTACTCATAAGTAATATTATCATTAATGAGGAAGCCCCCATTCTGTTGGCATTTAATTATATTGGAATCATCTGGTTCTATTTTCTGATCTTTAGCGGTTTATGTACCATACATGAATATTCTGTAGGGAAAAATATCGTAACGCTGCTTGCAACACTGGTAGCTGCAATCATCATTATATTTTTATGTGTGTTGTACTTAACGCTGCTTGAAAAAGTAACCAGCTTTGTCAGCACGATAACAACAGAAATCTCGAAAAGGTGGTGACGAAAGTGAACGAGCTGATTCAAAAATATAAAAAGAAAATATTCCGTATCTTCACAAGATATACAGTTTTAAAACTGATTGGTGTGGTATTAGCTGTTTATCTGCTATATCTGGGCTTTCAGGGGCTGCTCGCACTTCAGATCAGATATTCGGCACCTCCGGTAATTAATCAGGAGGGACTGGCAGAGTCCCAGGATGCGATAGCCAATGATGCCGCTGAGACTTTGGTAGCTGAGTCGGATACCAAGAAGCTCTTCCTGGATCCGGCAACCCTTAATCTGAAGGTGGAAGACAAGACAACAAATAAGACCTGGAATTCCATTCATCCGGACGGCTCCGAGGATGAGAAATCCCTGATTAAGATTTCCTATATTGGAAAAGATAATACGCTCTTGACCTGGGATTCCTTTACCTATGCAGTAAAAGATAAGACCTACACCATCGACAAGATTGACGGCGGAGTAAGGATTAATCTGGCAATGAAGGAATTAGACTCCTTACGACTGAATGAGTATGTTCCTCAGAAGATAACCATAGAAAAATATGAAACCACCTTCCTAAAGGGTCTGGACGATAAATTAGCAGCTGGGGAAATAACAGCGGAGGAACATGATAAATATGAAACGGCGTTATCTCTTACCTATGCGAAGGATGAAGAGAAAAACTGTTATTATAACCGTTATTCCACTGCACCTCCTATCAGTGTGGTAACTCAGTTAATTGAGGTAACGAAATTATTACATTATTCCACTGACCAGCTGACTGCAGATAATGCTGAATTTGGTATTTCCGTTGATATCGTGGAACCTGCCAGCTTTATCATTCCCATAGAAGCAGTGCTGGAGGGTGATGATTTTGTGGTAAGAGTTCCAACGAACCAGATTAAGAATGAAAATGACTATTACACGATTACAAGGATTGATGTACTTCCGTATTTCGGATCTGTTTCAGCTGCAGAGGTAGCTGATGGCTATGTTCTCGTTCCGGACGGTTCAGGTGCCTTACTTAACCTGAATGAATTTAACTCGAATTACGGTACTTACAGCAGAGCATTATACGACAATACCTATTATAACGATTACTACTACATGAATCCTTATCCGGAAACTCTGCACATGCCTGTATTCGGTATGACCTACGGAAAAGGAAAGGCTTCCACCGGCGGCTTTATGGGAATTATTGAAAGCGGAGATGAGACAGCATTTATCACAGCTAATCTTGCTTCCGTGGAGAAAAACGGAGGCGGCGGTACTTATAATAAGGTATTTTCCAGCTTTGATGCAACCCAGTATTCCCAGGTAAGTATCCTTGGACCTTATGATTCCAGTGGCGGAAGATTCATGTCCAGTACGGGAATGATGGATATCAACTATAAGATCCGTTATAAACTCTACCCGGAAACCGTAAGCTACTATGATATGGCTAAAACCTATCAGAATTATCTGGTGGATAAATATAACCTGACTGTAAACTACGATCAGCAAGCCAAGTTATACCTTGATGTAGTCGGAGCACTTTCCCTGGAAGATAAGATTCTGGGTATCTCCTACAATAAAGAAATTTCCATGACTACCTACAAGGAATTGAAGGATATTCTTACAGACTTAAAGGGAACGCCGCTTGTTGTTAACTATCTTGGAGTGTTTGATGGCGGAATGAATAATCAGTTAATGAACAAAGCGAATCTAACCAATGTAAACGGCAGTAAAAAACAGTTAAGGGATCTGATGGCTTTTGCGAAGGAAAACCAGCAGGAAATTTATTTTCAGACGGACTTTTCCAAGGTTTATACCAAGGGTAACGGCTTTAGGGTAAATACACACGGTCTATATCACTATAATGGATATCCGGTGTACATATATGGTTATGATTATGCTTCCGGAGCCCTTGACAGTCATAAAAGGTATTACAATATCCTTAATCCTGTATATTTAAGCTCTGTGGTAGATGGATTTTTAAAGCAGGCAGGAGATTATAAGAATCTCTATATGGATGATTTAACGACGAATTATTACGCGAACTACAGAAAGAACAAGATCGTTACTCCGGCTGAGGCTCAGGCAATCATTAACGAAAACCTGGAGAAGATTACGGAAACGAAGACACTATCCCTGAACAATCCTGAGATGAATAAAATCATTTACGGAAAATACGCAACGAACATTTCCAGGGAGAGCAGCGGCTACGGCGGTTTTGCAGCAGAGATACCCTTCCGTCAGCTGGTTATGAACGGCTTGATCGGATATACAACCCTGAATGTTAATGAATCTGGAATCAGAAGTGATTATTTCCTGCTGCAGGCATTAGAATTAGGAAGCTATCCCAAGTTCGCGATAACGGCAAAAAGCCTGGATCTGCTTAAAAATACCGTATACAGCGATTTTGTCTCCAGACAGTACAGCTTAATCAGCTCAGACATCATGGATTTATACAGCAGATATGAAGAAGCTTATGGTCAGATAAATTCCATGGAAATAGCTAATCATGAAATTCTGGCAGACAGTGTCTATGAAACAACCTATGCTAACGGCGTAAGAGTAATCACTAATTACAATAAGTATCCTGTAGAGGTAAACGGTCAAGAAATTGATGCACTGGGATATTTAATCATCCAATAGGAAGGTGGGAAACAGTATGAAACAAAGTGGCATCAAGAATAATAAATGGAAAATGAAATACTCCACCAGCAAAAAGGTCAACGGCTTCATCTTTATCTTACCTTGGCTATTGGGATTTGTAATATTTTTTGCAGTTCCGATCACGAATACCATCCTTTACTCCTTTAATAAAGTTGATGTAGGAAACGGTGGCGGTATCGTATTGACCTTTTCAGGTCTACAAAACTACATCGATTTATTTACCAAGGAAGTTACAACCTTAAGTTATCCAATCCAGCGTATGTTCGCGGATGAAAATAGAAATATTTTTACAAACCTTCCGCTGATTGTTATATTCAGTCTCTTCCTGGCTATCCTGGCCAATGCCAAATTCCCTGGAAGAAGCATCGTCCGTATCATCTTCTTTCTCCCGATAGTTCTGGGACTTCAGTTGATTGTGGATTGGACCAAGGACAGCGTGGGAAGGAGCCTCATAGAGACGGCCGCCGGAGGTATGTTCGGAAATCATATGGGTGCAAGATTATTGTTCCAGTATACCTTTCTTCCGAAAAATGTTGTGCTTTTTCTGTCCGCGGTTATAGGTAACATCTTTCAGCTAATAACCCGGACCGGTGTGCAGACGATGATTTTTCTGGCAGGTCTGCAATCCATCAGCCCCTCCCATTATGAAGTGGCGAAGATTGAAGGTGCAAATTCCTATGAGGTATTCTGGAAGGTAACTATTCCGCTTCTGGCAAATGTAACGGTATTTACGGTAATCTATACCTTAATTGACCTGTTCCTGAGCTCAGACATCGCTGTGGAGGTATATAACTTTGCTTTCACAAAGAGCAAGATCGGAATAGGCTCGGCACTCTCCGTAGTATATATGATCAACGTATTAGTTGCACTAGGCATCGTGTTGCTGTTTTTGAAGGTGGTGAATCTGATTGAAAAAAGATAATTTGAGTACTGTAAAAAATCGCATATTCTCTGAGGCTTCGGTTGTTGAGAATCCCTTTACGAGAAAGAAGTTTACCAGCTTTGCATCCGGTATGTTCTTCTTCTCCTTAATTATCGGTGTTTGCTTTGCCATACTATATCCAATTTTGACCCTTCTTCCTATGGTATTCACCGACTTAAGAAATATTGGATCACCTGATGCCATCTGGATTCCAAGTAAATTCGGTGTTAACAGTCTGGAGTTTGTATTCCGCTCCGTCATGAGGGGTGATGTGATGATCATGGTGAAATCCCTTCTATATGCTTTCACCATCTGCATCATTCAGGTGTTTGTGTCTGCAATGGCAGGCTATTCACTTGCGAGAACAGATTTTAGAGGAAAGGGCTTTGTATTTTTCCTGGTCATCTTCGTATTCCTGGTACCGCGTCAATCCTTCCTGATTACGCAGTACCTGCACTTTAAGCATTTTGATATCTTTGGCTTATTCCATCTGTTTTTAGGCCATGATATTGATTTGATCAACAAGCCGATTACCTTGTATCTGCTTGCCATCTTCGGTTTCAGCGTTAACCAGAGCTTGTTTATCTTCATTTTCCGTCAGTTTTTCAAAGGGCTGCCAGTGGAAATTGAAGAGGCATCATTAATCGACGGAGCCGGATTTTACAAGACTTACTTCAAAATTATGCTTCCCAATGCAAAACCTGCAATTCTTACGGTAGCCGTTTTAGCCTTTGTCTGGGCGTATGGTGATATCTATTATACGAACTACTTTAATACGGACGGACCTTATTTTGGAGTAATTATTGATCATACCTTCAAGGATGCGAATAACTGGTACATAAACAATCAGGCAAGACAGTGGTTTGATACGGCTACGACGAATAATCTTGCTTTCGAAGCACTGAAACAGGCATCGATTATTACATTCCTCACGCCGTTACTAATCATCTACTTCTTTGTTCAGCGTAAGATCGTTGAGAATCTGGACAGGGTAGGTATTGTAGGATAATTGTAAGAGGGGCGGTAATTGTGAAAAGGTGTAGGTTTTGGAATTGTATACTCAGCATATACTATTCCTCCGCTCCAATGCTTCCTGCGGGCTTAGCTTCCGCACGGAACAGTATATGCTGAGTATACAATGGTTGAAGGTTACGAGTTTCACAATTACCTGGACTTTCATTAATTATATCTTACAAGGAGTGATACCATACTTTGACATGATTAAGTGCGTAGAGGAGATGGAGAGAAGTAGTGTGTAGGGAAGAGATGCAGTGAAGTAGTGCGGAGAGGAGTTGGTGTGAAGGGATGAAGAAAAAGTACATATTTATACTTCCGGGATTGTTAATCATAATCCTTTTAGCTCTGGTTCTTGTGAACCAGTTCATAAAAAAGAATGATTTAACAGACCAGGGGGGGATTTCTGCGTCAAAAAACGATAAGGATGCAGTGAAAGAACAGGGAGAGAAATTGGAAGATAAATTAATACTAAATCAAAACAATGTATCTGTGGAACAAAAGGATAATGAGCTAACCATATCCAATGGCTTAGTAAAGGTAGTATACCAGGTCAAAGATGGTGAAGCAGACATCTATCAGGGGGAAGATAAGACCCCGGTACTTTCCGGAGTATATGCAGAAACCATATTGGCAGACGGCACAACCGTTAAGAGCCTCGAGCTAGCCAGAAATGCAGCGGATTACGTTACAACTGAAGCTTTGGAAGACGGCTTTGGTAAAGGTGTAAAAGTCACCGTAAAAAGCAGTAAGGATCAGATTACCCTTCAACAGAATTACTATTTCTATGAAGGACTTCCTTATATTCTTATGGAAGCGGTAGTTGCCTCGGAGGCAGGTGTTTCAACGAATAACATAGCTCCGATCATGGCTAATAAGGGAGACTTTACCACAGGTGTACTTAATATCATGGGAGATGATCCGAGATTTATCTTTACCCCCTTTGATAACGATGCATTTGTACGCTTCTCCTCCCTACCGTTGATTGCGGCCAGCGAAAGCTATGAAGTAACAGCCATCTTTGACAATACCACACGTAAAGGTATGGTTGTCGGATCTGTTACCCATGACACCTGGAAGACCGGAATTAAAGTAAAACAGGGTGGAATCAACGATATCATTGAACTGCGTGTTTACGGAGGTATTACTTCACCATATACAAGAGATACCCTGCCTCATGGGTATGTATCAGGTACTTCAGTTTCCTCTCCTAAGATCTTTTTAGGATTTTATGATGACTACCGTGACGGAATGGAGGCTTACGGTTCGGCAAATGCAATCATTGCACCACCGCTTGAATGGGACAAAGGAATTCCGATGGGCTGGAACAGCTGGTCCGCAGTTGCAGATAAGGTTAATTATGATATCTACGTAGATTCCTCGGATTTTGTGAAAGAGAATCTTCAGGATAACAGCTTCAGTAATAATGGAGTTGTGTATATCAATTTCGACTCCTTCTGGGATAACTTATCTGAGTACGAGTTAAAGCAGGCTGCACAGCATGTAATAGACAACGGACAGATTCCGGGAATCTATTATACACCCTTTACCTTCTGGGGCGGCGGTAATACTGCCGGTGCTGTAGAGGGTACCAATAATAAATACAGCTGGCAGGATGTCGTATTAAAGGATGAGAACGGGACCATACTGCCGGCAGTCGATGGCGGCGTATCCATAGACCCCACCCACCCGGCTAACGCCATGCGTATGAAATACATGTTTGATAAATTCCGCGAATGGGGCTTCAAATATGTAAAATTAGACTTTATGAGCCATGGGGCAAGAGAAGGTAACTTCTATAACAAGGACATAACAACAGGAATTCAGGCGTATAACTACGGAATGCAGCAGCTGATGGATATCCTGAGGGACGATATTAAGAATCAGGATTTCTTCATCAGTCTTTCCATAGCACCGCTATTCCCAAGTCAGTATGCCCACAGCCGCAGAATATCCTGTGATGTATTCGGCACTATCGATAATGCGGAATACATGCTGAATTCACTGACCTATGGCTGGTGGATGAATGGAACTGTTTATCCTTTTAATGATCCGGATCATATCGTAGTTTATAACAGTTATAACCACCGGGAGCCAATTCTTTTTAACGAAGGCTTAACCCGTTATATATCCGCAGCTATTTCCGGTACGATGATGATCGACAGTGATGATTTCCGTATCAAGGAGGCAAGGGAGCGTGCCAAAGAGATTCTTACTAACGAGGAGATCAATGAGGTGGCTAAAGCGGGAGTATCCTTCCGGCCGGTGGAGGGTAATACAAAGGACAGAGCTTGTGACACCTTTATGCGTTATGATGCGGATGAAAATGTTACCTATCTGGCAGTCTTTAATTTCAGCGCTACAGAAAATAAGAAGATGACCGTAGATCTGTCAAGAATTGGCCTTGACCCTGATAAGCAGTACGTTATGTATGATTTATGGTCAAAAACCTCTGAGGAAATTAAGACATCCGTTAATATAACCTTGGAGAAAGCACAGCCAAAGATTTTTAAAATTTATGAAAAATAAGAGGGGGATTGTGTCCTGTTTCGGACTGATTCCTGAATATGAAAGTATACCTACTCCTTCATTGACAAGCAAGGATGATCTGCGGATGTCATTTCAGGCATCTGCAGCATCCGGCAATATCAATACTTTCATATCAGATAATTCATCCGGCTTAAACAGAAATGCAAAAATGCAGGGCAAGACAGGAGGATACCATGGACAATGTGATAGTCTTTTTTAAAAAGAATTTAAAGGTGGAGCTGAATGAAAAAAGTATCATATTAACGAACGGCAAAGTCCGGGTTACATATGATAAAGCTGACGGTACGGCGGATATTTATGATGTCGGCAAGCTCATTGGAATGTCGAGGATCTCGGCGGAAACAATACTCGATGATGGAACGAAGCTAAGCAGTAAAAGCATGAAAAGAAATTTCCCTGAAGGTGTTACGGTAAGCAGACATAAGGATGGCTTTGGGGAAGGAGTTAAACTCACCATACATAATAGTGAAGATGGGTACCTCCTAAGTCAGAATTTTTATGCTTATACTTCTTGTGAATTTATATTAATGGATTCGGTGATTACCTCGCAGAAAGCGGTCAAGACAAATTACATGGCACCTTTGGCGGCCCAGCTGGTAGAATGCGCCGCGGGCGGGGATCTGCGGTTTTTATCCGTACCCTTTGATAATGATGATTTTATTCGATATTCATCACAGCCTTTAGCGGAGGCTAAGGAAAGTTATGAGATTACTTCTATCTTTGACAATGATACAAGGAAAGGTTTGGTAGTTGGTTCTGTAAGTCATGATACTTGGAAAACAGGAATACGGGTTGAGCAAGGAAGCTTAAATGAACTTGCCGGGTTTACCGTTTTTGGAGGTATTACTTCTAAAAAGACGAGAGATACCCTTCCTCATGGCTTTGTTACTGGCGAAACCGTGTCATCGTCAAAGATTTTTTTGGGTTTTTTTGACGATTATCGGGACGGAATGGAGGCATATGGAAAGGCAAATGCGGTTATTGCACCACCGCTGCCCTGGGATAAGGGTATCCCGATGGGCTGGAACAGCTGGTCTGCAGTAGCCTTTGATATTAATTATGACATCTATGTCAATGCCTCTGATTTTGTAAAGGAACATTTGCAGTCGGGCAGCTTTGATAATCACGGCGTATACATTAATTTTGATTCCGGCTGGAATAATTTAACCGAGGAGCAGTTGATTGATGCGGCAAAGTATGTTAATGATAATGGCCAGATTCCCGGAATCTATACAACTCCCTTTACTTACTGGGGAAAGGATTTTGATCGCCCGGTAATGGAAACAGAGGGTCTGTATACCTGGAGAGATCTGGTGCTGAAGGATGACCAGGGTAACATCCTGCCGTCCTATGACGGAGGTTATTCCATCGATCCTACTCATCCAGGTAATTATATGCGTATGAAGCACCAGTTTGAGAATTTCCGCAAATGGGGCTACCAATATGTAAAATTGGACTTCATGTCCCACGGTACTGTGGAAGGAACCCACTTTAATAAGGACATCACTACGGGTGTCGCTGCGTATAACTACGGTATGCAGCAGCTCGTGGATATTATGAGGGAAGAGCTTGAGAAACAGGAATTTTTCATCAGCCTGTCCATCGCCCCTTTGTTCCCGAGCCAGTATGCCCACAGCCGCAGAATCTCCTGCGATATCTTTGGAACCATTAATTTTGCGGAATATATGCTGAATTCCTTAACCTTTGGCTGGTGGATGAATGACAGCGTGTACAAATTCAATGATCCGGATCATATCGTCGTATACAACAGCTATAATCACTTGGATCCGATTCTTTATAATGAAGGCTTAACCCGTTATATTTCCTCGGCGATTGCAGGAACCATGATGATTGACAGTGATGATTTCAGGATTGAGGATTCAAAAAATCGTACGAAGGAGATTCTTACGAATGCAGAAATCAATAAGGTAGCAAGAGCCGGTAAAACCTTCCGCCCCGTTGAGGGTAATACGGAGGATAAGGCATGTGATTGCTTTGTCCGCAGGGATGAAAAAGAGCAGGTTACCTATTTGGCTGTATTTAATTACAGTGCTACCGAGAGAAAAGAGAAGCTGATAGATTTAGGTCGAATTGGCCTGGATAAGGATCCGGAATATGTTATGTATGATTTATGCACACAGCACAGTCAAGTAATTCAATCAAGTGTAATAATTGAGATGTGTGAGGCTGAGCCGAAGCTTTATAAGATATATCGGAAATAAGAAATATCGGAAATAAGATATATAGAAATAAGATATATCAGAAACTTAGATAGATAAGCTCCTAATCAGAGTTCTCAGCCCGCACAACAAAATCCATAGATGTTATTTGTCTGATACACAGGGGAGTAGGATTCTTTCATTATTTCAAACCTGAGTAAAACTACTCCCCTGACACTCTCCTATGGGTAATAATATACAGCTTCAATAACAGTTGAAATTGACTACATTAGTTTTAAGTGCCAAAGTATCTTACAAGCCAAGCAGCTACCATACGTACTGTTTGGGTAATAATATGATCTATATATGGCATCTTTTTTGTTCGCAGTGAACTTTGACACTCGAATCCTATTTTTTTGATAAATAAAAATTAATCGTGACAGCCAGGTCACTTATGGAGGTAACCATTGATAACATATAAAAATAATCTATTTATTATTGAAACAAAGAATACATCCTATGTATTTGCCAACTCAAATTGCCTTGTGAATGTTTACTGGGGTGAAAAAGTATATGGTGAGGATATGAATTATTTAGTAAAGGAGCGCGGACACAGCAGCTTTGATCCTAACATTAATTTAGAGAGGGATGAATACAGTTTCTGGACCGGCTACTCCTTACTGGAGAGCTGCTTAAAGGTAAACTATCCAGAGATAAGAAAACTGGATATAGTTTATCTGGAGCATACCATTGAAAAAGTAAACCAGGATTTTGATCGTCTTACTATCAGGTTTAAAAACAGTTATTCTGATTTGTACGTTAATCTGGTCTATGAGGTATATGCTGAATATGATATCATCTGCCGCTATGCTGAGGTTTTCAATGATGGGGAGGAGGTTGTAATTGAAAACTTAAAATCAGCCTCCGTCAGTGTTCCTAAGCTTGATCAGTACCGTGTGAAATATCTGACTGGAAAATGGGCTGCAGAAACACAGCTCAATGATCAGTATTTAACAACCGGAGCATTTACCATCCAGTCCCGCTCCGGTAATACAGGCGCCCATTATAACCCGAGCTTTGCTCTGGATGACGGTACCGCGGATGAAACCAGAGGAAATGTCTGGTTTGGATTATTAGGCTATAGCAGCAACTGGCAGATTACCTTTGAGAAAACTATCTATAATAATGTGAAGATCACCGGAGGTATCAGCGATTTTGATTTTACATACACCTTAAAGAAGGGTGAAACCATAAAAACTCCCACCATGACCTTCGGATTTTCCGACCGTGGCTATGGTGAAATGAGCCGAAAGCTGCATGCTTTTGAGGTAGATCATATCTTCCCTAAACGCAAACTTGGAAGAGTGTTATACAATTCCTGGGAGGCTACCACCTTTGATGTCCGAGTAGAAAGTCAGAAAGAACTGGCTAAAAGAGCTGCCAAGATCGGAGTGGAGCTATTTGTCATTGATGACGGCTGGTTTGGAGAGAGACATAATGATAGGGCAGGACTTGGTGACTGGTATGTGAATAAAGAGAAATTCCCGAATGGATTAGTTGAAATCATTGATTTTGTAAAATCCCTCGGAATGGATTTTGGAATCTGGGTTGAGCCAGAAGCAGTAAATCCTGACAGTGATCTGTACAGGGCACACCCAGACTGGATTTACCGCTTTAAGGATCAGGAACCACAACAGGGCAGAAATCAATATACCTTGAATATCAGTAAAAAAGAAGTAAAAGAGTATATTCTTGATTTCATGTCCGATTTATTATCGCAAAATAAGGATATTACCTTTATCAAATGGGACATGAATAAGACACTCACGGATGTCAGCCAGGGAAATACAATAGAGGATAAGGAGCTTTGGTTCAAGCATGCCCAGGCACTTTATGAAATATGGGCAACCTTACGTGAAAAATTCCCCCATGTGGAATTCGAGGTATGTGCCGGCGGCGGTTCAAGAATTGACCTCGGAATATTACAATATGCGGACCAGTGCTGGCCCAGTGATAATACGGATGCTTATGAAAGACTTTTTATACAGGAAGGCTTCTCTTATTTCTATGCACCTCGCATCATGACAGCTTGGGTAACCGATTCCTCCTCAGGGTGCTCGAGAAAATATGAAAGACCTTATAGCTACCGTTTCCACTCCTCCATGATGGGTGGCCTCGGAATCGGAGCAAATATCAATAAATTCAGTGATGAAGTTCTGGAGGAATTCAAGAAATATATTGCAGCTTATAAAGAGATTCGTGAAACCGTACAATATGGAAAACAATACCGTTTATCCTCCGTCAGGGAAAGCTCACTACATGCAGTGGAATATGTCAGCCAGGATAACAGCGAGGTAGTTGTATTTGCCTTCCGTCAGGGCTATCAATATGCAGCGGAAATGCCTTACCTGAAGCTCTGCGGTCTTGACCCTGATGCCTTGTACCAAATGGAAAGTCAGGATAGCACGCTTCATGGAAGTACCTTAATGAAGGCGGGCATCGAGACAGGCTTATGGGGTGACTTTGACAGCCGCTTCATTAAAATGAAACGTATATAGAAGAGTAACGTACATGATGCTGCTTCGCAGCATATCAATGCCCGGAAGAACAAGGTGTGATTGCCGTTGCGCGAGCATCGTAGTTCTTCCCAAGAATTTCGGTATTTTCGGAATTCTTTGATTCCAGTACTTTTGGAATTCTTTTCACACTGCATATTAGTGCTGACGCACAAATACGCGGGTTTTACAGATGGGAGGATGTTATGTCAGAGCAATTAAATAAAATACGTAATCTGGCTTATCGCAGAGCAGCATACCAATCAAGCTCTTATACAGTAAATGAGACTGCACAGCTGGTGACCGTGGGACTGGAACCCGTCGATGAAGCTAAGATGGCTTATGAGTTCTTACATAAGGTCAGAAGATATGGCTGAATTTTGATGCAATCAACTGGAAGGCGAAGGTGTTCCTGAATGGAACCTATATCGGGGATATCAACGGAGGCTTTACCAGAGCCAAATTTGATATTACTCCTTATGCAAGTCACAATACGGAGAATTATCTGGCTGTCTTGATAATTAAGAATACGGATTCCGGAACTCTTGATTTAACGAAGCTGAATATTACACTAAAAACCGAGGTAGCAAATTCCTCAGAGAAAGCTGTAACAGCTTTTCTTTGCGGAGTAATCAGGGGGCGGAAGGACTTATTATTTGAAAAAGAGGTACAACTTAAGGCCAATGAAATCTGTGACGTAGAAATCGGACCTCTGGTGATGAAAGACCCTGAGCTCTGGTGGCCCAATGGTTATGGGGAGCAGCCACTTTACAATATGACGGTAACAGCATCCGTGAACGGTGAACCCTCCGACAAGAAGGAGTTTCAATTCGGTGCCAGGGAATTAACCTATACCTTGGAGGAACGTGATCAAACAGACAGAAACGGATATCAAAATGGCAATAACCTTACGATCCTCTGCAACGGAGTACGAGTAATCATCCGCGGCGGTAACTGGGGTCTGGAGGATATCCATCTGAATGTGGATGCGGAAGGTTATGATGATAAAATGCGTCTTCATAAGTATGAAAACTTCAATATCATCCGTAACTGGGGCGGTCAAGTCAACGATGGGGAGCTTTATAAAGCCTGTGACAAATACGGAATCCTGATCTGGGATGATTTCTTCTTCCCCGGCTGCTGGCTGCATATTCCGAAGGATTCTGACATGTTCCTTGCCAATGTAGTTGATAAGATTAAGCAATACCGCAGCCATCCATGTCTCGCACTCTATTGCGGTGCCAATGAAACACATCCGGAAGTGGAAGAGATCGAAAAGGGTATGAGGAAATATGTGAAGACTCTCGATGGTACTCGTCACTATATACCGAATTCTGCACAGGCGCCCGTGGCTGAGGATGGTCCCCACAAAGCAATGCTCCCGGAATTCTACTTCACCAACACCCTTCCGGGTATCATGAACAGTGAACGGGGTATGCCCAATATTCCGGTAGCGGAAACCATGAGGATGATCTTCCCGGAGGATAAGCTCTGGCCCCATAATGATATGTGGGCACTGCATGACTTTGCTTTACGATGGAACGTGGACGGCGGAGGTTACCTTAAGAAGTTAGAGGACTACGGTGAATATGACACCTTCGATGAAATGATCCGCCGTGCCCAGCTGCAGAGCTATGAGCTCCATAAGGCCATGTTTGAAGGCTCCATTGCTTCCCGAAGCAACGGTCTGATGATGTGGATGAGTAATCCGGTATGGCCTTCTTTGGTATGGCAAAGCTATGATTATTTCCATGATGTGAACGGTGGCTATTATGGACTGAAAACAGCCTGCCAGCCCATTAATCTCATCTGGAACCCGGCGAATGACCGGATGTGCTGCCGGTATTCTATGAGGATAATTACTTTTCTCTTATGCCGGGTGAAGCAAAGAGTGTTAACTTGGAATTCAAGGAAAAGAACCTGTTTGAAGGAACTCCTAGGATAATCATAGAAGGGTTTAATGTTATCCAAAAGGTGTGTGAAAGTAAGTAGGGATGAAGCGTCCGACATTAAGAATGCAAAAGCTTGGACCCAAAATGAATACTCTCAATTGGCCCGATTCATGCAGGCACATTAACCCATCACAAATTATGCTGATATAGCAGGAAGAATCAGGTTGTAAAAACCATTTTCGACCTGACTTAAACACAACAGAATACAACTCTTAATTTATGAAAGATGCCTATTATATAGCATCAGGGAGGTAAGTATGAGAAAAGATGATAAAAAGCTGGTCATAACCCAGCTTCCGAAACGGTTTAACGAAGGTCTCTTCTGGGGAAATGGCTGTATAGGTGCATTTATCTATGTCACTGGTAATTCCCTTCGATTTTCCGTAGATAATGTAAGACTCTGGGAGACCAGAGATACTACGTTGGATGAGCCAGCAGCCAAATTCCAGGATTTTGTGAAGAATCCGGAACTGTTCCATAACGGAACGTATACAAAGCAAACGAATCTGTCAGAACCATGGATTTACCGTACCCATCTTCCGGGCTTAAGCCTTAACATAGCCTTAGAGGATGAAATTACGGACTTTTATGGAGAGATTGATTATGAAACAGCCAGCTCCGATATCCGTGTTACATTAAAGAACGGTAAAGAGGTAAATTGCTTCGTCTATGTTGACTCCAATGTAAACATTTTAAAGGTGCAATTAGATACGACCCAGTCAACCGTGGAGATAAAGGGATGGGAAACTACAACCGGTAATCTGTCCCAGCTGGCAGCCTGGAACTATCCGAAATATACGAAAGAAAGAGATGGCCAGGTAACTCATGTATTACAGCCTTATTCGGAAAGAAGCCTGGCAGTAATCAGTTTAATCGAAAAACCGAACCATATTTACATAACATTAAATGCAGACACATTAGATATGACGGAGGACGCAGACACCATATTAAACAGCTGTCTGAAACAGGAGCTGACAAAAAGAAATACGGAGCTTCTTAACAGCTATGTACAGGAAGAGGATGTCTATAAGATAGCACATAATGCTTCCTGGAAAAAGTACTGGGGTCGCTTTGACATCAAGGTTCCCAACGACCGCCTGCAGCATGCTTTTTATACGGAGATGTATAAAATCTACGCGAATGAAAGAAAAACCTCCTGGCCTGTTACTCTTCAAGGTGTTTGGAATAATGATGCTAAAATGCCCGCCTGGTTCGGTGACTGGCATAATGACTTGAATGTTCAGTCCTGTTACTGGCCTGTCTATAAGACCAATAATATTGAACTGGCCGAAGCATATATTGATTACTATACCAAAGCAATTCCGCGTTTATCTGAGAGAGCTTATAAGCTGTTTGGAATAGAAAATGCAATACATTGTCCCGTTATGATGGGGCCGGAAGGCTATGGCGTAGCCGGAGAATGGTGCTTTTGGAATGTTCTTCTTGGCCCGGAAATGTTCGTAGCTGCAGATTTCTGCTGGTATTACGAGTTCTCCAGAAATGTGGAGAAGCTAAAATCAAGTGTGTATCCATTTGTAGAAAAAGTAATCAACCTCTATGAGGGCATAGCCTTTGAAGGAGAGGACGGATATCTTCATATTCCATTTTCCAACTCACCGGAAGTATTTCGAGGCGGTATGCTGATCAAAGATGATGCAACCATAGTAATATCCACCCTTCATTATCTGCTGGAAAACATGGAGCGTTACGCTAAGGTATTAGGGCTTGATGGAAGCCGTTATGCAAGGTTTCTTAAGAGACTGACTCCGTTAAAGACCACGGATAAGGGATATCCTTTATTCCCGGATGAGGATGTATTTGAATCACACAGACATTTTTGCCACCTGTTCCCCATCTTCCCCTTAGGTATCGATACACACAGTAAAACTGCTGAGAAATCCATCAATACGGTCATTGATCAAGGATTTATGGAATTGGCTGCCTGGTCCTTCCCTTACTTATCCATCTTCGCTTCCCGTGTCGGAAGGGGTAATATGGCACGTATGATGCTGGAGATATACTGCATGGCTTTCCGTACTCGAAATACCTTTGTAGTAAACGGTGATCCGAATAATAACGGTATCTTAAAAATATCGGATACCAACGGAGGAGAGCCCTCGGATGCATTTACACTGGAAGCGGGCTTCATATTGCCGGCTGCCTTAAGTGAGATGTTCGTACATAGATCAAAGGATACGGTTTATGTGGCTTACGGAATTCCCGATGAGTGGGACAGCTGTTCCTGCAGTAATATGACCATAGAAGGCGGACATAAGATCTCTGTGACCATGGAGAATTATGCAGTTAAAGCAGTTACGATACAGGCAAACTGTGATGAAACCGTCTTGTTCTCCTTTAATAAGTTAAACGGAACTCTTACTCTTAGCGGTGAAAGGCTTCCTGCGATGGATCAATATCCGGTTACCTTAACCAAAGGTAAAACCGTTGTTTTTGGAGTATGCCATGAGTAGATTAGAATATATTGAATGGTGCGACTTCTGGATCGAGGATCAGGAAAATGTACAAAAGCCCAGAGTATTACTCGTAGGAGATTCCATCACAAGGGACTATAAAGGCCCCGTGATGGAGCTGCTCCAGAATGAAGTAACTGTCAATATGATGGCCTCGTCCAGAGGTATGGATAATGAGGATTATTTCGAGGAACTGGGGTATATCTTAAACAAGGACCGCTTTCGCTATAGCACAATTCATCTGAATAATGGGCTCCATGCAAATCATTTAACCGCAGATGAATATGAGAACCTGCTGGAAAAGACAGTTCAATTTATCAGGATGAATAGCAATGCACCCATTATAATCGCGTTATCTACACCTGTTTACCGCAATGAAATAAAATACGGGAATGAAGATAACGATCGTGTGCTGGAGAGAAATATAAGAGCCGCAATGGTAGCAGAGAAATATGGATTGGCTGTAAATGATCTATATACTTTATCTTATAATAAAGAAGAGATCCGAAACGGTGACGGTCTGCATTATAACCAGCTCGGATCCAGACTTCAGGCGGAACAGGTAGTGAAATATCTGAAGACTGTGTTATAATAAAATTAGTCTATGGAATTTAGACAGTCTGCATTATAATCAGGTTGGATTCAGACTCTAGGCTGAACAGGTAGTAAAATAACTAATGACTATGTTAAAATGAGATAAGTCTATGGAACTTATATCGGAATGGAAAGACAGTATGCAGTATTGATTGGATCTACAGACACAGGATTTTTATAATTAATTAGCAAGAAGACTCATTCCGCTAAGGTGGGGGATGAATTGCAGACTATCCTGTATCGGAGAGAACCAGTTAGGTTATCCATTTGTGTAACTAAGCAGAAATATCTTAGAGGATAAAGAATATGGTAAAGGTTGAATTATGTAATTATAATGGCTGGGAGGACTGTGTCAAGATCTCCAATGACCGGATTGAAGTGATAGCCACAACAAAGATCGGACCAAGAGTGCTTCGTTTTGCCTTTCCTGGAGAAGATAATATCTTTTATGAGAATTCTTCTCAGAAGGGGTTAACCGGAGGAGAGGAATGGCGTATCTACGGTGGACACCGGCTTTGGCATGGCCCGCAGATAGGCTTTCGTCCGAACGAACCGGATAATGAAGCAATCTCCTATGTACTATTGGAGGACGGCGTAATCCTTACAGGTAATCGTGAAGATAAATCCGGCATGCGTAAGCAGATTACCCTTCGCATACCATCCGATGAAACAGAGGTTGAAGTAATCCATAGCATTACTAATCAGTCCGTATGGCCGGTGGAACTGACTGCCTGGGCACTATCCGTAATGGCAGGTGGCGGGCTTGCTCTATGGCCGAATACAAAGCTGGATACTGGCTTTCTGCCGAATCATGCGCTGGTTTCCTGGCCTTATACGAATTTAGAGGACAGCAGATTTCGTATCCATCAGAACTATATGTCTTTAAGACAGGATAGTAGTGGGAAGGACTGGTTTAAAGTCGGAAGCAGTAACGTGGAGGGTTGGGCAGTTTATCTGTTAAATAACACAGTGTTTATTAAGGAATATGATCATCTCGTTGGTGCTGCTTATTCCGATATGGGATCTTCCTTTGAGATATATACCGATATAGATATTATTGAACTGGAAAGCCTAAGTCCCCTGACCCGCTTAGAACCCGGACAATTAATACAGCATAAAGAGACCTGGAAGCTCTTTCATACGGATGATAAGGAGCTAGATACTCAAAGGGCGTGGAATATAATCAATAATGTGATTGCGGATTGAACTCGTATAGAACGTATTTCACCATAGCACACATACTTTAATATCATATACATGATTACTGTGAATCCTTGATGCTGTGAATACATTTATTTAGAACAATACATTTAATATCCATAATTATAGTTGATACATTTGCTATTATGATTCAAGTATCAGTGCGCCTAGCTAAGGGCGACTTAATTTAATGGGTGGAACCCCCATCTGATAAAGTGTAGCCGCACCATCAGTAGCGAGTCTTGGATTTGTAACAGTAATGTTGCAGATTAAGCGTAGACAGCCAGGAAGTAGGGCTG
>DATMUM010000105.1:0-2554 GCA_035564175.1 Mobilitalea sp. | reverse complement strand
AGACTGTCCACTGGAAGAACTTTCCGAACAGGATCTGCGTGCATATCTACTCTACCTTCTGGATGTAAAAAAACTCTCTGCGGCAACCGTTAACGTCTATAACAGTGCCATCCGCTTTCTCTATGGTGCGATACTCCACCGTCATCTTAATTACTATGATATCCCTCGTCTAAGAAATGTTTATACTTATCCCACAGTACTTACCATGCAGGAAGTCCAGCAGATATTTGACTCGGCGGACTCCCTCCGGGATAAAACGATGCTTATGACTGTCTATGGCGGAGGGCTTCGTGTTTCTGAAATCGTTAATCTTAAAACAAGTGATATCTATGCTTCCTCTATGCGTATTCTGATACGTCAGGGAAAAGGCAGAAGAGACCGGTTTACTCTCTTATCGAAGATAAATTTAGATATTCTCATGAAGTATTGGTATGCTTATAAACCGAAACACCCCGATCATTATCTTTTCCTCAACCGCTCTAAAAATAAGATGACAACAAGAGCCGCCGCAGATATTTTTAGAAGGGCTTTCATTAAATCAGGTGTGCAAAAGCCTGCCACAATACATACATTGCGGCATTGTTTTGCCACACATCTTCTTGAAAATGGAGCGGATCTATACCAGATAAAAAATTTACTTGGGCATACCCATATCCAGACCACTTCCCGCTATCTGCACCTAAGCAACTTTGAGGGAAGCCTTACAAGTCCTCTTGATTCCCTGTTTTTAAAACCGGAGGTTCAATAAATGCCTGAGATTCAAGATATCTTAATCCAATACGCAGATGATTACTGCAGGAATCATTCCATCTCCTACACACAGCAGAAAGTCATCAATGCGTTAATGAAGTGTCGTACTTCATCTCTAGGCGGACATGTCACCGTTTGTGACGAATGTGGCCACGAACAAATCTCATATAATTCGTGCAAAAATCGCCATTGCCCCAAGTGTCAGACCCTGACGAAAGAAAAGTGGATTGATAATCAGAAATTCAACCTGCTGAATGTGGGATATTTTCATGTTGTCATGACTGTCCCGCACTCACTTCATCCGGTTATGCTTCAAAACCAAGAAGTCTGTTACAACATCCTGTTCAAAGCAGCTGCAGAAACTCTGGCTGAATTATCTGGAGATAAAAAGTATCTGGGGGCACAGACCGGATTTACCGGAATCCTTCATACATGGGGGCAAAATTTGATGTTTCATCCCCATATTCATTGTATCGTTCCCGGCGGAGGTTTAAATAAGCTCCTGCAATGGATTCCCTCGAAGAAGAAATTCTTCCTTCCGGTCAAAGTTGTATCACGGAAATTCCGTGGAAAGTTTCTAGCATTATTGAAAAAGGCCTTCTATGATGGTGAATTGGCATTCCATAATCAGATAAAATATCTTGAATTCCTGCAAGAATTCGAGAATTTTCTGACTCCCATCTACAAACAGGAATGGGTGGTATACTGCAAACCGCCCTTCAAAACAGCTGCAACTGTTGTTGAATATTTAGGCCGGTATACACACCGCGTGGCAATCTCGAATAACCGCATCCTGGATTGTAAGGATGGAAATGTAACTTTTAAATGGCGTGACTATAAAGATAATAACAAATGGAAAGTTATGACCATTACTGCCCAGGAATTTATCCGGAGATTTCTTTTGCATGTATTACCCGGTGGATTTATGAAAATCCGCCACTACGGAATCCTGGGCAATCGTAACAAAACGAAAAAGTTAAAGCTATGTAAGATGCTGACCAATACACCGATCATAAAAAAAGCAGTTTTGTCCACCACTGAATTAATTGAAAAATTAATTGGTAAAAAAGCATTTCTTTGCCCCTGCTGTAATAGTAACAGGCTTAGCCGGTATGCCTATTATCCAACCTGACATGATACAGTTAAACATTTCAATTATTCCCGATATTTTATTTATGGGGAAGGGGGAACTATGCTCATTTTACCTTATATTGCACTTGTTATGAAAGGAAACTTTCATAATTTCAGTTCTAGTCTAACCGATAAGCTCAAGTCAGGGGTAAAGTTTCTTATACAATCCCCATAGGTTACTGGCAATCGCAGTTTCGTGCTATGTAATTATCCAAAGTAATGCACCAGGTACTGGCGTAATAGAAGCAGATATCTAACGAGTAGGTATCTGCTTTTTTGGTGCATTACTTCGGATAACTATCTATTCATAATGGGAATTCTGTTTATTTCACCGATCAGCAATCATTTATGTTCATTACCATTGCTTCGTTAGCATAATGTGAGGAAAACTTATAATATGTATCCTGATTATAATAAAATAAATTGCTGCATGTATGAAGGAATCCTTTGCTACGTTCCGAAATATTAAAATGCCTTTCTTTACCCTCGTTTTCACTATCAACTACCTTAAATTTAAAGATATGCTTTCCATCTTTATTTTCATAAATTATTTTAAGCTCTAATTCAGAACTATCCTCCGAAAAACCGGAAAAACCAGCCTTAAGATTTTTCCATTCCTCAACAATTTCTTGGTTCAGTATTTGGGTAACATCACTAAGAAAGTTGTTGCGGT
>DATMUM010000104.1:0-25172 GCA_035564175.1 Mobilitalea sp. | reverse complement strand
ACGGCAGGGATGATGCCCATTAGGGTAAATATGCCGATATCAGCAACCGAACCTCCCCTAAGGCCTAATGCAAATCCGCTGACAGCACCGGTGACGGTTCCCTGGCCTACACCGTATTTATATGTAAAGAATAAAACCATAAAGTATACCAATGTCTTCAAAGGAGTTATATATTCAACATGGAAATCCGGCACCGCATAGATCAGAACGGCCACAATCGCAGCTATACTGATCATCTGCTCATTGTTCATCTTAAGACCTTTGGTAAGCTGCAGGATATAGTCTATCCCTGTTTTAAACATACCAGCAGCAACTACCACGATGACAGCCTCAAGAACCGCTAAAACGGCATATTCGGCAAAGGAGGCCTCTGCCGTCACCTCTAGCAGTGAGAAGATGCAAAGCGATATAGCCGGTATACCATATTGAACAGGTTCCGAAACATTCCGGTTCTTTAATAAAGGTGATTCCATCAACACTAATGTCGCTATCATCGTCAGGGTATATTTTAAAATCTCCGTTGGCTCCATAATAGAAGCAATCCCAAGAAAGGTAACGATAAACGCCATTCCTTTTCCCAGATTGCTCATCATTGCGGCTGTAAAAAATCCAATTGCCAGAGGATTCATTCCATTAAAGGATGCTCTGGCTATAATAAAGCCTATCCCATATATAAGTATCGTTCTTTTATTAAGATTTTTCATGATACATCACTCCTCCTGCTTCCTCTTGCTGGTTCAATAGCTGTGTTGTAATTATAGGAAGAGCGATATGAAATCTTTGTCAAAATGTATACCCATTCTTCAAAAACTTTTTGACAAGAATACCATAGAAAAGTCGAATATCTCGAATAAAGGGGGCTAACTCAGATTAAGACCTTGAAAAAAATCCGGTTAAAAACCCTTATGAATCCTTAAAATTGCTTCGGTTTAGTCGTTATTTATCATCGTTATCACAAGGTTTTGTACTAATCCAATCTATAAGCTACAACATATCGATTACTGGATTTTCTCATTTATGACACTAAACCAGAATATTTTTATTTGAAAAAGCTTCCTATGATTTTATTCATACCATAGAAAGCCTTCGGGATTATAACAATATAACGATTTTTATTTAAAGACATATTGATATTTATGGATTAGCTATATTCTTAACCTTATTCAATTTTCCGCGAATACATTCATGCAGAGCATTTTATTTATAGGACGCGCTTTCCGCGAAAGAAAAAGGGAGTTGCTAAACATTTTGAAACAGCCCTTTTATTGATACATATTTTTTATATTAATATCTGATATAGTCAAACAAATGAGCAAATGGTATAATATGATAAAATATTTCGATTGGAGCTATGAAAAACAGATGAACAGTTTGGTCGGGAATCAGAGGGAGCATAAGTCATTTTCTGATTTAGAGTATACTAAGCAAAACCATAAAAAGTTTTATTTTCAAAAGTTTAAAATACTATTTCTGATGGTATTTATTATGCTGATCTGCACCCTGATATCAAGGGAATTTTATCGTATCAGGATGTTTGAATCCAACATAGTCATGGTTTATCTGTTAGGTATTCTTCTGTTTTCCTATTTAGCGGAAGGTTATGTTTACAGCCTGTTTTCCTCTATATGTGCAGTGCTTCTGTATAATTTTTTCTTTACAGAGCCTTATTATACTTTTAAGGTAAACAATCCCGACTATATTATCACCTTTTTTGTTATGTTTGTTGTTGGCTTTATTACAAGTTCCCTTACAATCAGGGTAAAGTCAGAACGTCAGCAGGTAGAAGACAGGGAAAAATATATCTCCGCACTATATCTGATCGGTAAGAAGCTTCTGGATGTAAAAAATGAAGAGGAATTGGCAGAAATATCGGCTGATGAGATTGGAAAGCAATTTAATGCCAGCGTAGTGATTCGATTTTACCATAAAGAAGGCGAGCCAATTTGTGGTGTCATTCATGGTAATGATGTATTTACAGGTAAGGCAGATCAGGCAGCTTTCTTAGAAGTCTTTCAATCCGGCAGCCCCTGTGGTTTCGGTACAACATTATACGCAGATGCGAGAGCATATTATAAACCAATTACAAGTCAGAATGGTGTTCTTGGAGTGGTTGGAATATCCTTAGGTGAAGATTATAAATTATCTGAGGCTCAGGAGACCTTCATTGATGTAATACTTCCCCAAATTGCTGTTGTATTTGATCGTTTAAGGATCGCAGATAAGCAGAAAAAAGTTCAGCTGGAAATGCAGAAGGAACGTCTTCGGGCAGATATGCTTCGGTCGATATCCCATGATTTTCGTACTCCTTTAGCCGGAATTATGGGCCTGGCCAGCACCGCCATTGATAATTACAATAAAATAAGTGATGAGGTAAGAAAGAATTTTCTGCAGAGTATCTATGAAGATGCGGACTGGCTGAACGAACTGGTGGAGAACATTCTGCAGACGACTCGCTTCGAAGAAGGAAAAGCCAAGCTAAATATTGCTGAAGAAGCAGCGGAAGAGATTATAACCGATGCAGTTTCATACATCAAAAAGCATGCAAGAAGATACAATATCCAGGTTAATATTCCGGATGAAATCATTCTGATTAAAGTAGATGGTATTCTGATACGTCAGGTAATCGTTAACTTATTAAATAATGCTATTCAATATTCTCCTAATGGAAGTGATATTTCAGTATCTCTTTATCGTGAGAAGGATAAGGCAGTATTCGAGGTCAAAGATAACGGCCCTGGTATTTTAACGAATGAATTGGAGCATTTATTTGACCGTTATTACCACAGCAGTTCACAGAATTCAAGAAACCGGAAAGGTATGGGGCTTGGTCTTAGTCTTTGTAAATCTATTGTCGAAGCTCATGGAGGACAGATTGATATCCATAATTATGAACCCCATGGAACGATTGTAGATTTTTATATCCCTTCAGAGGAGGAATAACCGATGGAACCCTTGATTTTAGTTGTAGATGATGAAAAGTCAATCCGTAGCTTCCTGCAGCTTTCCATAGAAATGCAGGGCTATAAATGCATTGATGTCTCCGATGGAGCAACAGCTTTGATGTTGGCAGTATCCCATAATCCTGATGTTCTGATTCTTGATCTTGGACTTCCTGATATGGATGGTATTGATGTTATCAAGAAGATAAGATTAGTTTCCCAGATGCCGATTATCATCATCTCGGCACGAGGTCATGAGAGGGAAAAGATTGAAGCTCTGGATGCAGGTGCTGATGATTATCTGGTTAAGCCTTTCAGTGTACCGGAATTACTGGCACGGATCAGGGTTATACTTCGCCACAAAGTCTCCATGAATAGCTCTGTTGGAGCTGAAAATCCGATTTATCGTATCAAAGAGCTGATTATAGATACGGAAAAACACAGAGTCTGGTTAAATTCCAAAGAGATACGGCTGACTCCGAATGAATTCAAGGTTCTGGCCCTGCTTGCGAAAAACCAGGGGAAGGTACTTACCCATAAATCTATCACTGACAATATTTATGGAGGAATGCTTACCAACGATACCCAGTCCTTACGTGTCTGCATGGGAAATCTTCGCAGAAAGTTAGGGGAAGATCCATCCCAGCCCCAATATATCATAACTGAGATTGGTGTCGGTTACCGATTAATCGATGAATAAGAAACGATCTACCCCAGCAGCTGTAAACTGCCGGGGTATTTTTTTATATAAAGATTATACGGCGCCCGGAATGCTTACACAAAACTTATACGAAACGAGATAATATTTAACCATAAAGAGAAGGAGGTTATGAATCATGAATGAAGAGAAATTATTTGTTAAGGATTATGAAAGCTGCCTTCAAACAGCCAGAGAATGCTTAAAAAGATATGAGTTTGAAGTGGCATATGAATATATCATGAGAGCTGTCTGGACGGACCCGAATCGGCCGGAACCGCAGAATCTGCTGGGCCTTTGGTATGAACTGAAAGGGGATACTTCTTTGGCTAGAAAGCATTATCGAGTTGCTTATGTCCTCGATCCAATTTATAAACCGGCAAGTGTTAATCTGGAACGAGTTTCTACAATATTTCCTGTTAAAGAAATACCATTTGATTTCGGTGAGATTACCCTGGAGGAAAATCCCAAGCCCCCAATGTCTGGGAAGAATAAAGCTGCTGATTAACAGGATGGAGGAAAGGCAATGTATATTATAATCATTGGTTGCGGAAGGTTTGGAAGTAATCTGGCAAAGCGGTTATCCGATGAAGGAAGTAATATCTGTATTATAGACCGTAATGGAGAGAAATTGAATGCCTTAGGAAGCGGCTTCAATGGTAAACGAATCAAAGGAATAGAATTTGACAGTGATAATCTGATTGAAGCCGGAATTAAAAATGCTGATGCAGTCATAGCGGTAACACCTGATGATAATATCAATATTACTGTGTCTTTGATTGCAGACAAGATATTTCATGTACCCAGAATCATTGCAAGAGTCAATGATCCCGAGAAGCATTATTTCTATCAAAAGGTTGGTATAGAGACAATTAATCCGGTGGAATATGAGCTGGAGATATTGAAAAGCAAGCTTCCTGTTAAAAATCTGGATGTACTCTATCAACTGGATGATAGTTATGAAATCATAGAAATACTGGCAAATAAAATACAAAAAGTAACAGTCGGTGAGTTGGAACAGCAATTTCATTGTATTGTTGCTGGTATTATCAAAACAGGAAACGTAAGCCTGCCCGGAAGAAATGACTTGATTAGTAACCAGGATAAAGTCATCTGCAGTGTTCATAAAGATCAGAAGGGGAAATTGATAAATTATTTAAGTAAGGAGATGTTCCTGTGAAAACTATAATCATCGGTGGCGGTAAAGTGGGGTATAACCTATTAAAAACTTTAAAGGACAGAGGCTATGAGGTTACATTAATAGAAAAGGACAAAGAGACCAGTATGAAAATTGCTGAGGATTTTGATGCAGATGTCATCTGGGGAGATGGTACCAATCTGGAGGTTCTAAAGGATGCGGGTATAGAAGACGCAGATATCGTTGCAGCAGTCACCGGAGCAGATGAAGAAAATCTGGTAATCTGCCAGATAGCAAAACTAAGTTTTCAGACGAAGAAGACGATTGCAAGAGTGAACAACCCGAAAAATACAGTAATGTTTAAAAATCTTGGTATTGATGATACCGTATGCAGTACTGAGGTAATAGCGAATTTGATTGAATTTTCATTTGATAAAGAGGATTACCGGATTATCAGTATCTTAGAGAGAGGATCCATGGTACTTGCTGAATTAGTAATGAAGGTGAATACCTCCTGGAGTGACCAGATGGTTAAAGATCTTACTCTTCCAAATGAATGTGTTCTGGTATCGATCATTCGCGGAGAAACAGTTATCTATCCGAGAGGTGATACTAAAATCTGCGTGAATGATAAAGTAGTAATTATAACGAATAAATCGATCCTGTCAATTCTTACAGCAGATTTATATTACGGAGGAAGTAAAAGATGGAAGGTTGGAAAAACGAAATAAAAGGTATTCTGACAGAACTGTTGGCTGCAGTAATCTATATAGGTGTATTGCTGGCAGCAGTCGTAATCATAATGAGGTAACGTATGGGAACAGCTAAAAAGATTCATAACATAGAAATCATAAGCTATTATACCGGATATATCATACTGATTGTTGCTTCCCTGATGATACTACCCATCCTGACCAGTCTGATCTTCAGGGAGTGGGAGCCGTTACTTGACTTTATCATCGGAGGTATGATATCGGTTATTACGGGATTGCTGCTAATTATGGCCGGTTTTCGTACGAAAATGGATTCTTCTGATTTTCAATGGAAGCATGGTTTTGTAATTGCAGCTTTATCCTGGATTGTATTAACCTTTTTATGTGCTATACCATATCGTCTCAGCGGTCATACAAAGTCCCTGCTGGATGCCTGTTTTGATGTAATGAGCGGCTTTACAACGACGGGACTCGCCCTTACTCAGGATCTGGATCATTTATCCAAAGGCTTGAATATGTGGCGTCATCTGCTAACCTTTATTGGTGGTCAGGGAATGATTGTGCTGGCCTTGACTTTTCTCACCAAAGGAATTGGCGGAGCATATAAAATGTATGTCGGAGAAGGAAAGGATATTGAGTTAGTTCCAAATATTAAGGACACAGCCAGACAGATCTGGAAGATCAGCATGGTGTATCTGCTGGTAGGAACTTTGGCTTTATGGATCACAGGAATCTGCATCGGGTTAAATCCCGTATCAGCATTCCTTCATGGATTATTTATCTTTGAAGCGGCCTGGAGTACAGGTGGCTTTGCTCCGAATTCCCAGAATATTATGTATTATCACAGCGTGGTTTATGAAACGGTATCCATGGTAATCTTTATCCTGGGATCCTTCAACTTTGGACTCCATTATGCCATCTGGCAGGGAAAACGAAGTGAAATCGTTAAAAATATAGAAACACAGAGCTTCTTTATTACTTCCTTTCTAGCCTGCATTCTGGCACTCGCCGGTTTGTCAAGGATGAAGGTATACCCTGACGCTATAGCAGGCTTTCGAAGAATTATTTTTAATGTTCTGTCAGCACATACAACAACGGGTTTTGGGACTATCTATGCAAGGCAATTTGCTTTGGACTGGGGTGATTTTGGTGTATTAATCATGATTATAGTCATGCTGATCGGTGGATCTGCCTGCTCGACTGCCGGTGGTTTTAAGGGGTTAAGAGTAGGAGTAGTCTTTAAAGGTCTGCTGATGGATATTAAGAAGCTCCTTTCCTCTGAGAGAAGCATGAAGGTATATAAATATCATTATATGAAGGACCGGGTTTTAGAAGATGGTATGATCAAATCCTCAGCTATCATCATCTGCTGCTATATCATAACTTTTACCCTGGGAACCCTGATTGGTACCTTTTATGGCTATTCCCTGACTGACTCAGCCTTTGAAGCTGCATCAGTATCAGGAAATGTAGGTTTATCCATCGGTGTGACCACGACGTCAATGCCTTCCGTCATGAAAATATATTATATCATTGCAATGTATCTTGGCAGATTGGAATTCCTGTCGGTATTTGCTTTATTTGGTTATCTCTTTGGAGGTGTGAAAAAGACATGCGTAAAATTATTCAGGCATTAATAGGTCTTATACTGATTACTGTGATCAGCCCGATTCATGTGAAAGCAGTGGATGTAGTCAGTATCAACGATCTGATTGAAAACAGCAAGGAGCTGGATGGCCAGGTAATAACAATACAGGGAGAAGCAATCGGCGAAAGCATGAACCGGGGTGAATATTCCTGGATTAACATTAATGATGGTACCAATGCAATTGGAGTCTGGGTGAAAAGCGATACAGCTGATCAAATTCAATACTATGGTAATTATCATGAAGTAGGTGACACGATAGAAGTAACAGGAACTTTTTACAGAGCCTGTGCAGCGCACGGCGGAGAAGCTGATTTTCATGCAGATACATTTAATATAATAAAAAACGGACATTTGGTAAGTGAGCATATTGATCGGCATAAAATAGTACTAGCAATAATTTCGTCTGTTTTTGCGTTTTTATTGATCCTGGTATACCAGCGTCAAAGGAAACTGAGTGAGATATCACAGGAAAACTTTTAAATGTCAAAACTCACATAAGGATGATGGGCTATTATAAAATTTGTAAGTATCAATTTTACAGCCAATGTCATTAAGTTAAGGTCTCGAACTTTATAGCTTTCAAGGACAGAGTATAAGAAATGATACCCTGCCCTTTTTATGTAACATCTGTTTGTTGTCATGTAGAAAAATACGAGAAAGGCAACTGGCGAATAAAAAATCTCACCAATTGCCCGTTTTTCAACAAGAAATATACAACCTTTATTTTCATTAGCCTTAACTTAATGACATTGGCTGTTAAACAACTCCCTAAATCTTAATAGCGAAGGACGGATTTGAACCGCCGACACTGCGGGTATGAACCGCATGCTCTCGCCAGCTGAGCTACTTCGCCAAAGTGACGAAACTTATTATATCTGCTTTATGAATGGTTGTCAATCATTTTATTTTCAGATTACCCAATCATTTTAAAATTATTCTTGCCTTTTGAAGATATATTCGTCCTTATAAACCAGACCAAGCTTATCCCTGGCTACCTCTTCAATATAGCTCTTTGTCTGGACATAAGCCTTAAGGTTGCTGATATCAAGTGCGCGATCCTCCTGCTCATCAATCTTGGCCTGAAGTCTGTCTATCTTAATCTGAGCTTCATCATATCTTTCCTTTAGCCCTATTCTGTTATAGGATACGATAGCGAACAGAATCAATACCACAAAAACGATAATTCCGACGCCTGTCCCATTCTTCTTTCTTCTTCTCATTGCCATACATCTCCTAAACTTTTATTCCTGTACTTATTAATTATGATATTCTTAAATCCTGATACCAGCTTCATGCCTGGTAGCTTGCTCAATTATCCTAAGCCTTTCCGTTTAGCAAAAATCCAGCTCATTACCGAATTCAAAACCAGCTCTATTTACTGCGCAGTGAGATATCGGCTATAGATACAGTATAGTATTGTCTTATTTATTATAATAAATTTAGGCCTTGGTTATCCTGTTCCCATGCCTGGGATTCAAGCTTTGTTTTACCCTGGGGTTCACGTTTTATTTCGCCCTGGTGTCCATGTTTTGTTTCGCCCTGGTGTCTATGTTTTGTTTCGCCTTGGGATCCACGTTTTGTTTCGCTCTGGCATCCACGTTTTGTTTTACCCTGGTATATACGTTTTATTTTACCCTAGCATCCACGTTTTGTTTCGCCTGGTGTCCATGTTTTGTTTCACCTTGGGATACACGTTTTATTTTACCCTAGCATCCACGTTTTGTTTCGCCCTGGTGTCCATGTTTTGTTTCGCCTTGGGATCCACGTTTTGTTTCGCCCTGGCATCCTTATCTGATTTTTGATTTTGAATTGTCCTGTTCATCTCAGCCGATTTATGACTTTGATTTGCCTGCCTGTCTGCTGTTGGTTTCAGACTCAGCTCTGCCTTTCTTCGCTTTGTTGAAATCAGGCTAGGCTCCGATGCATTCTTCGTCACAGGCAGATTGTTCCTGTCGTCAGCCGCATTTTTCCCTGATTTTTGACCTGTGGCCTTACTGTTTTTTGCATTATGATTTCTGCTTTGTTTTTCTCGTTCTTTCTGATCCGCTTTTGCTTTTCGCTTCGCAAGGACCAGCTCATCCTTTTTCTTCTTCTCAAGAGCTTTCTGTTCAGCCTTCTTGCGCTTTTTGGCAGCTACAGCCTGTCTCCTTGTGTTAAATCTTATTTTAAACGAATTCTTTAATTTTTTCAATCGTCTTGCAAGGAAATTCACAATCTTCTTTCCCTTTAAAAATACAAAATGAAAGAACCTTTTTACTGTATTAATCGCCATAATAAAAGGAGAGAGAAGGATTTGGATGATTTTTGTTATTGTATTGACAAGAAAAGAGCTTAATATGTAGTGATAAAGTACCATACCGATTGTTACGCCCATCACAGAAAAACCCCGGATAATACCATTGTTTTGATCATAAATCATGGCAAAGATAAAAATACTTGCAATCACCCAGAAAATGAAATCTTCAATTGCAAGTATAATCGTGCCATGCTTTATTAATCTGCGTATGATCCGCAGTACATCATAGGCCAGCAGAAGGATTGCTCCCCATAGTATCGATATCAAAAAGAATTGCAGTTCCAATGTTATTGCATGATTCATACAGGCCTCCTATTTAAAAAGCCTGCCAAAGATAGATTCTGAGGATTTTCCGCCGTTTGCTGAATCCGAATAGGTAAGACTATCAATCCGGCCGTCGATATCTACTTCACCTTTCTCCAGAGTCAGTCGGTTTACATGAAGCTCACTGCCGCGAATCATTAATATACCCTGCTCTGTCTGGAGCAGAACTTCTCCTGCATCAAAGGATAACACATCGTTAACACCTGTGATTGCAGCGGTTTTTCTTGCGGTGATATTTAATTTGTGACCCTTAAGAATCTGTTGTTGTTGTTTTTCTTCCATCAAAAAAGCCTCCTCATATAATATACCTTTGATAATCCGTTCAAAAAATCGAACAAGATATACCTTTTTTAAGTATATGAGAAGACTTCCTACTTAATGACATCCCGTAATGAATAGCCCATTACATGTTTTTTTTAATATTATATATATTTATAGAGCTCTTTGGCGTCATCCTTTTTCGTTGTTTCCTGTACATCGAGTACTTCTACCTTCACAGCCTTCGCGCCAAATCCGATTTCTATAATATCTCCTACCTTTACCGTAGCAGAAGCTTTCGCAGGCTTGCCATTGATGGTTACTCTTCCTGCATCACAGGCATCATTTGCTATGGTACGGCGCTTTATTAACCGGGATACCTTTAAAAACTTGTCTAATCTCATGTTAACCTCCATGATGCCGTTCTGCAGCATCTTATGATTCACTTGCCATGCATTAAAAAAAGGCTGTTTCAACTCCTAACCCACATGAGTTCCGGAATTAAAAACAGCCTCTTCGTATCAATCTACTATGCGTTGATAACGTCCTTTAAAGCCTTACCAGCTTTGAACTTCGGTGCTTTAGAAGCAGCAATCGTAATAGTTTCCTTTGTTAAAGGATTTCTGCCGGTTCTTGCAGGTCTCTCAGATACCTCAAAAGTACCGAAACCAACCAACTGTACCTTCTCACCCTTGGTTAATTCCTCAGTAACTACATCGATAAAAGCTTTTAATGCTTTCTCTGAATCCTTCTTTGAAAAATCTGTTTTCTCTGCAATAGCTGCAACTAATTCTGCTTTGTTCATGGATTTCTCCTCCTCTAAAGTATTAATTATATTTTTTTTATAATCTAACGATTACTTTACTTTCCTCCACAAAACATCCTGCTCAGCAGGGGAAAGTTCGCATAGATTCTGGCCCCTACTCTCGGCTAGAGCAAAGACATCTACAAATCTATTTATAAACTTATTAGTGGCATTTGTCAAGGAATTTTCTGCATTTAATTGTAAAAACCGAGATAAATTAATCATTGAGAACATCGCATCTCCAAATTCCTCGAAAATCTTGCTTTTATCCCCAATCTCAATGGATTCCGTGAGTTCTTCCAGCTCTTCATAAACCTTTTTCAATGCTTGCTGATATCCCTCGAAATCCATTCCGGATTTTGCCGCTTTACGCTGTACTTTTTCTGCCCGGATGTTTGCCGGAAGTGCCTTCGGTACCTCAAAAAGCTCCTGTGCAATATTTTGCGCTTTCTTTTCCGTCTTCTTTATTTCATCCCACTTCTGAATAACACCTTCCGAATCTTCGATAACAACATCTCCGAATACATGAGGATGTCTGCGGATCATTTTCTCCGTCTCAGCTGTAATCACATCCTCGACCGTAAACTCGCTGGTTTCTTCGGCGATAGCACTATGAAGGGCTACCTGCAGCAGGATATCGCCTAGTTCTTCACACAGGTTTTCATTATCTTGATTATTAATTGCCTCTATGGTCTCATAGCATTCCTCAAGAAGACATGTCTTAAGGCTTTCATGAGTCTGTTCCCTGTCCCAAGGACATCCCTCCTTGCTTCTGAGTTTACGAATAATGTCCATAAATTCATCAAAACTGTATTTTGCCACGTTAACCTCCGTTCTGTCGGAATAATGAAATTCCTCTTTATCTCCTGTATTGTTATTAATTTCTTATTTTCATAAATGTATTATAACCATATTCAGCCAGATATTACAAGCTGCAAAGAATTATCTGCAATATTGCGATATAATGAAAAGCACCCCTGATTACATTCCGCAATTATTCTGTCCTCTGCATTGCAGTGGCAGCATTACCAGCGAAAAGTATTCGGAGTGCTTTAATATTCTTACTGCTCCATCTGTCTTCCTAAAAATGCAGCTGCGGTACTTGCCAGCTTTATTTCCACGTCACCGAATTTGGTTTTTGCATCCTTGGTAAGGATAATTACCGATCCAATTGCATCGCCCTCACTGATAATCGGCGTTATCACCTGGTACATAAACTCTGCATCATCTTCATTCATAATTCTTATGAAGTTCTTATCATCCTTAGCGGCAACAATTGTTTCTCTTTCATTGATTGCCTCTTCCAGGTCATGGCTGATGCCTTTGGTGATTAAATCCTTCTTTGTTGGTCCTGCAACAGCAATAAACTGATCTTTATCAGTAATAGCAACAATGTGTCCGGTTGTCTGTGTCAGAGAGTCTGCATATTGCTTCGCAAACTGACCAAGCTCTCCAATTGGAGAGTATTTCTTAAGAATAATCTCTCCTTCACGATCCGTGAAGATTTCCAAAGGATCTCCTTCTCTAATTCTCAAGGTTCTCCTTATCTCTTTCGGCACAACAACACGTCCCAGGTCATCTATTCTTCTTACAATACCAGTTGCTTTCATACATGATCTTCCTCCATTTAACGTATTTTAGTTATACAGTTAGTTGTTACATTAATTACTAACAATATTGTTTGTAAAATGGGAAAGTTTATACATTTATTTCAGATATTTTATTTTTACAGCATTTCTTTTGCTAAATTGAGTGAAAATCTATTCACGAACTCTGATGAATTCAGTATCATACTTGAAATTTCATCGTGATTGTCTGCAGATTACCGGCTAATTCTGATAATCGGTCACTAGCTCCTGCCAATTCTTTTGCAGAAGCTGTCTGTTCCTCCATTGCTGAAGCGGCCTGCTGTGTACCGGCAGCATTCTGCTCGGCAACAGCTGCTAAAGCCTGAAGCATGGTAAGAATCTCATTCTTTACATGATTCATGTCCACTTCTGAACCGTTAAGCACCTTCACTACATCTTCGGAAACCTTCATAGATTCTGCAATAGACTGATATCTTTCCATGGTAGCGGCTACACTCTTATGCTGTTCTTCCGATGCCTTTGATATGAGCTTCACCTGACTAAAGGCTTTTTTAGCATTTCCCTGCAGCTCTGCCACGATGTTATCAATATATTTTGTTGAGGCTGCGGATTGATCAGCCATTTTCTGTATCTCATCTGCAACTACGGAAAAGCCTCTTCCGGCTTCGCCTGCTCTTGAAGCCTCAATCGTAGCATTTAAGGCTAGAAGATTTGTCTGTCTTGCTATTTCAGAGATTACCCTGCTGGCTTCACCAATCTGCTCCGAGCTTAATTTAGTCTTTGTAATAATATCACAGATTTCGTCCATAACCTTTTCATTTTCCTTTGTGATGGAAGTCAGTTTTTCTATATCCGTCAGACCACTGCTTACGGATTTATTCACATTATCAGAAGCTTTATTCAAACTCATAATGTGCTCGTGATTTTTCTCAATCATCTTCTCTAACTGAAGAGCATAGGCTGAGCCTGACTCTGTGCTATTCGCCTGCTCTGAAGCTCCTCTTGCGATTTCTTCAACAGTACGTGATATTTCTTCTGAAGCAAGGGCAGATTGGAGGGAGGATGCGGTCAGCTCCTGTGATGTGGCCGTAACCTGGTTCGCTGCTTCTGTTAACATGGAGATGATTTCCCTGAGCCTGAGAATTAAAGCCTGAAATGCACCGGATAAGGTTCCTATTTCATCCTTCTGGTCTAGATATGTTTTTGCGATATTCTCTCTCAGATCTAATACTGCAAGCTTTTTTGATACCTTCGTCATACCGATTAAAGGTCTGGTTATGGTAAGGTCCATGATATAAACAGCTCCTACGCTTAAGAAAAGCACAATCAGCATAACGAGTATCATGGATTGTATCATCTTCGGCAATACATTCAATACTTCATCTTTATCCGCTGTGATAACATAGATCCAATCCGTACCGTTAATTGGAGCAAAACCTGCATAATAGGTGATGCCCTCCAGCTGATAGCTTGTAAAGCCTGTCTGTTTCTTAAGCATATATTCAAAGGCTTTGGCAAGGGAAGCCTGCTTCTGGTCCGTCTTCGCTGCTTCCATCGGATTAAAACGGTTAATGACAAGCTGATTATCCGGATAAGCAATCAGCCGTCCTTCGCTGTTCATCATATAAGCATAACCATTCTTGCCATACCCCTCATCCTTGATAATAACGCCCAGGGCATCCGCATTTCTGCGTCCAACAATTGCACCGACGATATCACCGTCTTTGACTACTGGAACCGCTATCTCAATCTCCGGTTTTCTGGTTACACGACTGATAATTACATCGGACATCATGGAATTACCCTCCAAGGCCTTCTGTACATAGGCTCTGTCACTCATTAACCGGACTGTTCCATCCGTATAATAGGTATACCCGTTCGGCAGTACAAATCCGATATCCAAAAAGTCTGTCTTATTCAGCTCTTCCTTCAGTACAGCAAGATCAACCTCCCAGCCCATGTTCACAATTTCCTTCTTCTTGGCAATCAGCTCCATGGTTGTGATTAAGGTTTCCATTCTACTTTCCGTTACCCTTGCACCCTCTGCCGCCATTAGCCCCAGGGATTCCTGTGATTCCCCTCTTAAGGAGCGATAACTGTTTATCAAGGAAATACTTCCGATTATTGTGGTAATGATAAAAATCAATACCGAAAAAGCGACGACAAGCTTTGTTTTTAAACTCTTCATTTGTGACCTCCACTACCGACCTGGTATCATTTGTTCTCTATTTTCATCTGCTTTTAGTCTAACTAAAATCTATGTATTTTTCCTACATGGTTTGTGAAAATCTGAGTGAAATCCAGGTGAAATGCGTCGCTTAACAAGGAATGCCGACTTCCGGATAAAAATTTGGGAGCCTGCATAACAACTAATGTTATTTCACAAGCTCCCCTCAAAATATATTAAATATTTTTCTTTCTTTTCCCTCTGCGTATGAACCAAGTTAATAATCCCATGATAGCATCTCCCGCCAGGAAGAAAATCAGTAATTCTTCATTAAAACCTAAGTCCTTATAAACAACCGCCATAATCCATATTCCTAATGCAGTCCAAAGGACAGGCGCCGGGATACTCCATAGGATGCTTTTTCTTGTTGACAAAAATATATGTAACAGCAGCAAGAGGAATGGCACTGCCGTTAATAATAAGATTGTTATAACGTTAATTGACATGATATTCTCCATTTCTTTGAGAGGCACAAGCCTCAATTATCTTAAATATTACAGACGTTCGTCCAAAATTATCGTAAATGGTCCATCGTTCACAAGAGAAACCTTCATATCCGCTCCAAACTCGCCTGCTTCCACCTTGCCAAGCCTGTTCTTAACGACACTTAGAACATATTCATATAATTCCTTCGCTTTAACTGCTCCTGCAGCGCTGATAAAGTCAGGCCTGTTTCCTCTCCTGCAATCTGCATAAAGCGTAAACTGGGATACCACCAGTACCTCTCCCTGAACATCCTGCAGGGATAAATTCGTTTTTCCGTTTTCGTCAGGGAATATTCGCATCTTTAATATCTTATCGATGTATTTATCCGCTATTTCTTTCGTATCCTCTGAACCAACACCAAGAAAAATTAAAAATCCTTTCCCTATGGCTCCGATCGTCTCACCCTCCACTGTAACCTTTGCTTCTAAAACCCTTTGGATTACTACTCTCATAATATTAACCTTTCGTAGGATTAATCTCCTTGATATACGACCATGCGTCAATCAGCTTCTCCAAACTGCTTGCGGCATTCGCAGGACTGGTAGACGGCAGCTTCATTGCCTCCAGACCTGTAACCGGGAAAATATATTTCATATACAGCTGATGGGCAGTATTGCCGTTCGTGATTATTTTTCTGATATCCGCAGTCTTAAGAATTACTGACAAATCATTCGGCAGGACATTCTTAATGCTGCTGTCCGCAGAGCCTGTTATCTCACAGCTTTGTATAACATCCCAGACAGCTACAGCGCAGCTTAACAGCATTGATTTCTTCTCCTCTATGGTAGACGGCAACGGTACCTGATAAACCGAACTGATTACCTTCCAGAAGCGATTCTGGGGATGATGGTAGAAAAACTGTGCATCCCTGGATTTGACCGAGGGAAAGGATCCCAAAATCAGAATTTTGGAATCCTTATTATAAAGCGGTGGAATTGGATGAGTAACTCTGTCCATAACATCATGTCCTCCGGCTGATTGCAAATAATGATATTTTACTTCAGGATTTCCTTTAGGAAGGAGGTTCCTGCTACCTTCTGTTCCATCTGGAAATATTCCAATATGGTTGCTGCGATATCCGAAAAGGACTGTCTGGTTCCAAGGTTTACTCCCCTCTTCACCTTATTACCGTAGATTACTAACGGAATATATTCTCTGGAATGGTCCGTGGAAGGTGTGGAAGGATCACAGCCATGGTCTGCCGTGACAATCAGAATATCATCATCACGCAGTCCTTCGATAATCCTGGGTAACTGCTCATCAAAATACGTAATAGCCTTAGCATATCCGTCAACATCATTGCGATGACCGTAAACCATATCAAAGTCAACCAGATTAACAAAGCATAAGCCTTCAAAATCCCTTCCGACGCGTTCGATGGTCTTCTCAATGCCTTCTGCATTATCATGGGTACGTACGGTATCCGTGATGCCTTTTCCTGCAAAGATATCATAAATCTTACCGACTGCCAGGGTATCAAGCCCCTTTTCCTTCATGAGATCCATCATCGTCGTAGAAGGCTCCAGGGAAAAATCATGGCGGTTCGCGGTTCGCTTATAATCCGGGTAAGTTCCGGTAAAGGGTCTTGCAATTACACGTCCTACACCATGTTTGCCGGTTAGCAGAGCTCTTGCGATCTCACAGTAGCGGTAAAGCTCTTCCAAAGGGACAACCTCCTCATGGGCTGCAATCTGGAATACGCTGTCCGCAGAGGTATATACAATCAGAGCTCCTGTTTCAACATGCTCTTTGCCATAATCTCTGATCACATCCGTTCCAGAATAGGGCTTATTACAGATAACCTTTCTACCCGTCTTCTCCTCAAAGGGCTTCAGAATTTCTTCCGGGAAGCCATTCGGGTAAGTCGGAAATGGTTTTTCTGAGATTACACCGGCAATTTCCCAATGCCCGGTAGTTGTATCCTTTCCTTTTGATTTCTCAGCCATTCTAGCGACTGTTCCTTCGAAAGAAGTATTATCTTTGATCTCAGGAAATTTCTCCTTTACACCGTCTATATGAAAAAGTCCTAATTTCTTCATGTTCGGCATGTGAAAAAACGAACTTGTTGACGCTGCATATAAGGTATGGCTGCCAACATCTCCATAAAGGTCCGCATCCGGCAGTTCGCCGATACCGACACTATCCAGAACTATGATAAATACACGTTTCATAATATTTCCTCCAATCTTCTGCTTCTATCTTCTATCGTCTTTGATAGTTCGTATTTTATAATTTGATTTATTCAGATCAATCATATGCTAAATTTTACTAGCTTCTGATAAATTCATTATAATTATATTTTGATACGATGTCCATAAAATATTCAAGCAGCCGAACCGAAGGAGCATCATGCATGCATCTAAGGCCGGCTTATTGGTATAGATTTGAGCTTCAGGGCCACTATCAGGAGAAATACTATTTATACTTAGTCTTACTTCAATTGTTCGAATAATCTCAATATATTTTTAATATTTTTATTGTAACTTGGTATAATTTAATGTAATGAATTATGTTGTTATCGAAATCTTTCTGTGCTATAATTTACAAAGCTTATAAGATAAGAATATATTTATCCGAAATCGGAAAGGTTGAGCTGTCATGAAGATTTTCAAATCAATTAAGCAGTTTATAATCAAATATAAACACAGTGTAATCCTGTCTTACTTTTTTATTTATATGACCTGGTTTACCTATCTGGAGCGCACTGTTACAACCAACTTTCATACTGTTTATTCAAAATTGGATGACCTCATTCCCTTCAATGAAGTATTTATCATCCCATATTTTCTATGGTTTCTTTATATCTTCGTAACCGTTACTTATTTTTTATTTACCTCCAAATCGGATTACTACAAATTATGCGCCAATCTTTTCATTGGCATGACGATATGCCTGACCATCTATACTATATGGCCTAACGGACAACACCTTCGGGTTGATTTAAATTCTCTGGGCCGCAGCAATATCTTCATTACCATGCTGTCAAAGATTTATAGTATCGATACGCCTACCAATGTATTTCCCAGCATTCATGTATTTAATTCCGTATCTGCTTTTATTGCCATTAATAAGAGTGAACGTCTGCATAAGATTAAATGGCTGCAATGGTCCGCCTTCCTGCTTACCGTATTGATCTGCATGTCTACGGTTTTCCTGAAGCAGCATTCCGTAATGGATGTCATGGGCGCTTTAGTGCTCAACATCATAATGTACGTAATCGTATATGTACCTACCTGGAATAAGGCTACTCAAAGAACACAGGAGCTTACGAATATAAACTGAGAATTGATTACTGGAGAAAGAACAAAAGGACAATGACACTTTACCTCGACTGCCGATAAGTGTATTGTCCTTTTTTATACTTATTTTTAATATAAGCTCTTTGATTTTCCATTGTTCAGCCACAAAGTTAACCCGACATTGCAGCAGTCTATGAACGAATACCGGTTGATCCATTACATATTGCACAATAGGGAAGGGGCTGATGCAAATTGCAGCAGCCCCCTTAGCAGTTAATTAAAACCGTATATCTTTTTGGTTATATTATAACCCATTTCAATTATCTTACGTCCGAATTTACCCGGGAGATTCATGGATCTGCCAAGAATCTGCGACCGGATCTTCTTGTATAAATGTTTATCGTAATTCTTAAGATAATCCCACAGATCCTGCTTTTTCGCAAGGCTCTCATCGCTTCCCTCTTTAATCAGGAATACACTGCTTACCGTCATCATCATGGACAGGTATTTAATCATGTAATTCTGCAGCCTTTTACTTTTGATCTGAAACAGATCATGGGACTCTATCATGATTTTCGTTATTTTAAGCTGTTGGTCAATACGGCGAATCATAACCTGCTCGTTCACGGACTGGTCAGACCTGCCGATAAAATAGCGATAAAGGTTAACATCCATGTAATACAATGTCTTTACAAAAGGCAGCGGCTGATAAACGAAAATGTTATCCACATAGAAGGTGTGTTTCGGCAGATGAATTCCACAGCTTTTTAATAATTTGGTGCGATAAATTGTGGAATGCATCAGGATATTCTGACTCTGCTTAAAATGCATCATTTCATCCCAGGTAAATGTCTGATCCTTTGGTAATGCCCAGTTATAGTTGATAACCTTTTTCTTTTTGGCGTCTACCTTTTCATAAACATAGTTCGCCAGGAATAAATCAGGGCTATTGCCATCGGCGATCAGACTTTTCAGTACTTCCATAACCTGGCATAATGCTTTCTCATTTACCCAGTCATCGCTATCCACTACTTTAAAATAGAAACCGGTAGCATTCGCCAGGCCAGTATTCACGGCTTCGCCATGTCCCCCGTTTTCCTGCTTTATTACCTTAATAATATTGGGATATTTCGCCTGGTATTCCTCTGCTATTTTCTGAGTATCGTCGACTGATCCGTCATTTACGATGATGATCTCCATCTCTTCGCCGCCGGATAAAAGAGTGTCAATGGCATGGTTCATATATGCTGCCGAATTATAACAGGGTATCGCTGCTGTTAGTAATTTCATAGTTGTCTCCATTCCGCCGTACCGCCCCCGGCACAAGCAATTTCAATGATTTATATCAAATTCTCCGGGTTCAGGCACTCTAATTCCTTCACTACAAAGCGACCGTCTTTACGGATTAATACATCATCAAAATAGATTTCCCCGCCGCCGTATTCCGGAGTCTGGATACAAACCAAGTCCCAGTGAATTGCGGAGTGATTGCCGTTCGGAGCTTCTTCCTCATAACAGTTACCAGGGGTAAAATGGAAGGATCCCATAATCTTCTCATCAAAAAGAGTATCCTTCATCGGTTTTAAGATATAGGGATTCACACCGATTGCAAATTCTCCGATGTAGCGCGCACCTTCATCGATATCCAGAACCTTGTTAATTCGCTCTGTATCATTGGCGGTGGCTTCAACAATCTTACCATTTTCAAAACGGAAGCAGATATCCTCATACGTAAAGCCCTGGAATACTGCCGGAGTATTATAAGCGAGTGTTCCGTTAACGGATTCCCTTACAGGAGCTGTATATACCTCTCCATCCGGTATGTTGCACTTACCATCACAAGGTACAGCAGGTATATTCTTAATGGAGAAGCTGAGGTCTGTTCCAGGTCCTACAATTCGAACCTTATCCGTACGCTCCATATAGCTTTTAAGGTTCTTCATTGCCTCGCCCATTTTAGCATAATCAAGATTACATACTTTAAAATAGAAATCCTCAAAGGCTTCCACACTGGTGTTGGATAACTGAGCCATTGCTGCATTCGGATAACGGAGCACCACCCATCTGGTCTTCTTAACGCGTATATCATGATGAACCGGAGTTACATAGTAAGCCTCATATAATTTCATACGCTCTGAAGGTATATCTGCAAGCTCGGTTACATTTTCCGTTCCGCGGACTGCAACATAACAATCCATCTGCTCCATCTCAGCAGCATCAATCTTTGCACTTAAGGTCATCTGCTCTTCTGTACAGTTTAACAATACTTCTCTCTGTAATTTAACATCGGTATAATGAACAAACGGAACCCCTCCAGCCTTATATACCTCTTTCACCAGCTGTCTTGCGAGATCCTGTGTGGAAGCACCGATGTAATGAACATAAACCTTGTCACCCTGCTTTACTTTCATTGAATAATTAACTAAATTATGTGCTAACACTTTAATTCTTTCATCCATTTTTTTGGTCTCCTTGTATTTTATTATAAATTTACCTTTTGAACACGTTATTAAGTTATTAATCTTCCAGATAAGACAGGAATACATTGCCTGCATTTTCAAATAACAGGGTACTGTCCTGGATACCCATCTTACTTGCCATTCCTGTAGCAGGATTTATTACCATGATATTAAAGGTATCATAGCCATATATGATCACCGCATTATTCATATCTGTCATGGCAATGACCGATCTTCCTTCCGATATATAATATAATACATCGTCCAGTGTAACTCCCGTCAGACGCACCGGGGTGTATTTTGAATACTTCTTCAGTACATCGTATGCAGAAGTGCTTTGGATGGACAATTGCTGGGTCGTGACATTAACACCCTGATATGCCAGCATCAGCTTTAAGCAGCCTTCTACTGTCGAAGAAGGCGTAGCCGCCAAGGTCATATTATTAAATTCGCTAATTGTATTGGACGTTGCTTTTATACCACGTTCCCAGATAATCTGGTTATTGCTGTTAAGAACCACCCCAATGTTCTCTTTGGCTACCGCTATAGCATCAGCTGCATTTTCATAAGCACCTGCAACTCCACCTGTGATATAAGGATAATAGCAGAGCAGCAACTGCTCCGGTTCCGGAAGCCGAACGGTAGGATCCTGTGAAATAACCGTACTTACGGTAGTTTGAACCTTCGGTAATTTGCCCATAGCAAAGCCTTCCGGCAGGGCTAAATAATATTCAGTCAGAGCCTGATCCGTAACTCTTGAAGTGACACTGATCAGCTGATCTTTTTCCTTGACCTTGTTCATGATCTGATCCTGCTTCGCAAAGGAGTACATGGTTCTGCCATTTTCATTGATCTTCTGTACCAGACGCAGATTAACGATATTATCTGCCACATCCAGTCCGCTGACATAGAAGTCCGGCTGGGAATAGCTATATAAAATCTGTTTGTTTACATCAGCTATCTCAACAGAACTAAGGGGTGCCATAATACTTCCATCCACGGTTGAAGAGATATCCCCTTCCTTCACATAACCATATATCATATTGGAATCTATCTTATCCATTAAACGGATATTATATCCCTGCTTGGCAGTTATTGTATCCTGTTCGCCTGTATCCAGATTCATGATATAGATATTCTTAGACTTCTTGGGATCAGAACTTTCCTGCCATGCTACATAATTAATATCCTTAAATACCATGATCTGATCCTTATTAACTTTGGTTGCAACTTCCTTCAGATCTCTTGTAATCAAATTATAGGAATATATCGTATTATAAATATTGAAATAGAACACATCCTTCGTATTCAGATACGACAGCTCCCCAAGATTTTCTTTTAAGGTCTGATAGGGTTCATCAATCGGTATATAGACCAGTTCTTCAATCCGGTTTTCAGCCCGTACAAAGTGATATAGGATAACACCAACTTTTCCCTCATACTGACCACGGTTCATATATCCATACACCAGGAAATTCATGTTACCTTCCGCATCCATATTAATAATCCGGATATTATGCTGGTCATAGATATCACGAATATAATCCGAGTTATTCTGCCGGAAGGAAAATACCTTGGTAATATTATTATTCTCCAAATCGTAAAACCATAATTCCCCATCTCGTACAAATGCTATCTTTGTTCCGTCTTCCCCTGCAACATGAGGAACGTCCAAATCATTTGTAATACCAAGCTTTAGTTCATTCTTGGAAACACTTGCCTTAGTTATATCAAAAATAGCATCCATATGACGTTCATAATTCAGCAAATACATACGGTCTGATGAATAGCGGACACGATAGAATTCCGTAACCCGGTACATCTCATTCGCACCATTCACCTCTGCCTGAGCAATATAATTAAGCTCAACAGAAGCTGTGTCGGCATAAATTTCTTTCACCGCAGGAACCACATCTGTAAATATTTTAGGCTTGATATTTCCCCAGCTTACCAGATCAAAGCTGGAATTAATATTAACATATGCCAGAGATGTATTATCTGCATTACTGGAGGGTTCCAAATATTTTATCATTCCCTCTGCAGTTGTTTTGTCCATGATCGCATTATGGAACTCCATAATAAAGTCCAGCTTTTCCTTCAGATGTGCCTGTTCATAAATCTTAATCCGCTGATAAAAGTATATTTTTTCACTTTGACTGCTGATCAGCGTAATTTTAACTGCATATTCCTTCTCAGGTGTAAGTTGGTTCTGCAGCTTAATCTTTGCCGTTTTCAAATCCCCGTTTTTTTCAAAAACGCTGACAGAACCCGTTTCAATTAAGGCATTGCCTACGAATTCCCTGACCTCGTAATTCAGCTTTTTTATATCGTAGTTCTTTTGATCCATCTGAACTTCAAAGGACTGATCAAGGCCCAGGGGAGTTACGGATTCCCTTATTTTATTGGCATCCAGGTTACTGCTGTATCCATGCAGAAGATTAATCGTATTCTCACCTGTTTTTATGGTAACCAAAGGAAAAGTCGCATCTGCCATCTTCGTGGTATTATCAAGATTAAATACGACTTCCTTGATGTCTCTGCTGAAATAGGAAAGAGCAATTATAAAAATTGCCACTAAAATAATTGTTCTATAAACAATTCTTAGTACTTTAGCTCCCATACCTTTTATCTATCTCCCTGAAATAATTGATGTAAGCAGGGTGAAACCCCCAGAAATTCCATGCATTTTTGTAATTCGTCACTGATATCTTTTCCTTCCGATGCAGATGCATTCATCTTAACCGCACGGATTAAAATATTCTTCGGCGTATGTTCCATATCGATAAATTCCAAAAGCTGCACTTTATAACCCTTTGTCTCCAATAGCTCAGCTCTTAAAGCATCCGTGATCAGCGCAGCCATTTTTTCCTTGACAATACCGTATTTTAACACAGGCTTCAAGATTTCATTGGCAATCTGCTTATTCAGCTCATGCTGACAGCAGGGTACAGAAAGTATTACTTTTGCACCCCAGGAACAGGCTTTATATAAAGCATGATCCGTTGCAGTATCACAGGCATGCAGGGTTACCACCATGTCTACTGAGCTTTTACCGGTATAAGATGCAATATCGCCCTCAAGAAAATGAAGCTTCTCATAACCATATTTTTCACTCAGAAGATTACACTGTGAGATAACATCCTTCTTTAAATCCAGCCCTATGACATTGATCTGATATCCCTTTAAAATCTTAAGATAATAATACATTGCAAAGGTAAGATAAGATTTGCCGCAGCCAAAATCCAGGATCGTAAGCTCCCGGTCATGATCCAGATAGGGCAGTACATCTTCAATATATTCTAAGAAGCGGTTAATTTGCCTGAATTTATCCGACTTCGTTTTAATCACTACTGCGTCCCTCGTCATTACTCCAAGGTCAATTAAAAAAGGAAGCGGTGTACCTTCCTGTAAAATGTAGTTCTTCTTCTTATTATGCAGCAGGTTTTCTTTGGAATCAGTCTGATTTTCATCCTCGTATCTGATGTCTGATTTTGTTTCATTCTTCTTTATTTTATTACTAATCGTGGCTTTCCCTTTTTTGCTGATCAATACCGTTGCGTTACCATTACGGGTAACAATCTCCGCCTGTTTGAAAATTTCCTCAAACCAATCCGGTAATTTAGCAAGGAGTTCCTCTTTGCTGTAATTGGTGTGAAAAACCTTTTCACCAATGTACTCTGATGCTTGAAAATGCAGCTCTTCTTTGATCAGCACCGGGCGTATCTTTACTTTTGAGATTTTCTCTTTATCTGTAGAATTACTGATTATGATACTGTTTAATTCCCAATTTATCGTTTCTTCGAATAATTTAACAATCGAAATATCCATGTTTTACGTCCAATCTAATGAATTTACCGAGTTTTTAGGTAATGGATGGGAACCATCCGTCCAATCTTTATTGTAATGTCTTTTGGCTGATAGTACAACCAAATAATTATAAATTTTATCTTAATATAGATAAATCCGTTATTTTCACATTCGTATTGCGATTGCATATATTAATATAAAAAAGCTTAGGAGTACTTAAATGTCATATACAAGCGGTAGAAGTTACGGCACCGGCAGAGTTTATAAGGTGCCGAATTATAATGTCAACTCTCAGACTTTAGGTAGTTCGGGAAGTACTGCAAATCCTATACCCGGTACTACAAGTCTTACCTCCGATAGCATAACAGGAATGACTGGAAGAACGAAACATACAACTCCTGGTACATCTCCAGGCACAGCTCCGGCAAAAACAGGTTCTGGAACCGGTACAGCTCCGAGCTCACCTCAAGTAACCCCTGGTAAAGGTACAGGAACTAATACAGCAAAACCTGGCACAGGAAGTACTACAGCCCCCGGTACATCCCAG
>DATMUM010000103.1:0-7995 GCA_035564175.1 Mobilitalea sp. | reverse complement strand
CAGCTTTCATTAATCAAGTATTAATGAAAGCCATAATACAGCTTTCATTAATCAAGTATTAATGAAAGCCATAATACAGCTTTCATTAATCAAGTGTTAATGAAAGCCATAATACAGCGTTCATTAATCATGTATTCAGATGGCGCAGACTGGCATCTAGTGGGCGCCATTCTTTTTGGCAACCACTGGATGGTAAGGCAAGTCCAGATAAATATATATGCATACATATTCATCTTAATATATAAATCCGACTTATGGCACCCGAACCAAGATTGATAAATGAAATAATACATTCATAGGATCAACAATAACAATATAATTACTCAGTAAGTGATAATTAGCGCTTGTGTAAATGAAGAGGGTGGCGAAAAGAAGCTGCTGATCAGGCTCTTTTCACCACCCCGAAAAATTATAGGCGATATGCAAATGGAATCTTGACTTTCACGCTATACCAGCTCGACATGATATTTTTCCAGCCAGTAGTTCACCTGCAGCATATAGGCAATCAGCTGAGGTCCGGCCATCAATTGTCCGTACCAGGGCTTTCCATAATCGGAGGGTGCAGAAAGGAAGGTCTTAACCTTATTCTCATCAATCAAAGCTTTGATCGGCGCATTCGGTTCGGAGAGTACATCTAGGAGACGGTTACCCAGAAGTTTTTCATAATCAGGATGATAGGTCTTAGGATAAGGACTCTTCTTACGAAATAGAATATCATCAGGGATCAGACCTTTGCCGGCTTCACGAAGCAGGCTCTTGACTACTCCATTTTTATTCTTCATTTCCCAAGGAACATTCCATACGTATTCTACGATCCGGTGATCTGCGAAGGGAACACGGGCTTCCAGACCGGAAAACATACTGCAGCGGTCCATACGATCAAGCAAGGTTACCATGAACCATTTGAGGTTGAGATAAGCGATTTCCCTGCGGCGGGCATCCAGTTTTTCTTCACCGGCAAGTCGGGGCACCTCAGCCAGGGATTTCTCGTAGGCGGCCCGGACATATCCGTCAAGATCAACGCAGGAGAGGAAATCATCGGACAGGAGAAGCTTTCTTGTCTCCATATTCCGTGCCCAGGGGAAGGTATCCACTTCCATGAGTTCCGATCTATGATTCCAGGGATATCCTCCGAAGATTTCGTCAGCACATTCCCCGGTCAAGGCAACCTTTGTCGTTGCTGCTACTTTTCTGCAGAAGCACAGCAGTGAGGATTCCACATCAGCCATATTGGGAAGATCTCTTGCATCTACGGCACTGTATAGATTATCTGCCAGATCAAAGTTATCGCATTCCAGGTAAGTATGCTTACTGCCGACATAATCCTTCATGATGTCCACATATGGTCGGTCCTGGGAAGGCTGGAAGGAATTTGATTTAAAATGGATATCGTTGTCTTTGAAATCAAAGGAGTAAGTCTCAAGCTGCTTACCAAGCTTTCCAAGCTCCTTCGCACAGATGGCTGTAACAAGGCTTGAGTCCACTCCGCCGGAGAGGAAGGTGCAGATCGGAATATCGGAAATCATCTGCCTCTTGACAGCATCATATAATAAATAGGAAGTTTTCTCGATGGTTTCCTCATAGCTATCCTCGTGAGGTGCACTGATTAAGCCCCAGTACGGCTTCATTTGAAGCCCGGCTTCATTGAAAATGCACATATTTCCGGCTAATACCTCATATATATTCTTAAAAACTCCGTTACCATAGGATTTGGCAGGTCCGAGACCAAAGATTTCGCAAAGTCCCTGGGAATCCAGCTGGGGCTTGATACCGGGATATTCAAACAAAGCTTTGATTTCGGAAGCGAAGACAATGGTATTATCTTTCATCGTATAAAATAATGGTTTTACTCCAAATCTGTCTCTTGCAAGAAGCAGCGTCCTTCCATTGTCATCCCAGATGGCAAAGGAAAAGATACCGTTTAATTCTTTAATAAAATCACAGCCAAGAGCCATATATCCGACCAGAATAACTTCTGTATCACAATGTGTTTTAAACACATATCCCATTCGAATCAGATTATCCCTTAGCTCTGCTGTGTTATACAGCTCTCCGTTATAGACTATGGTATAGGAGCAGCCGAATTTCTCTCTGGTCATAGGTTGATGACCGCGACTTAAGTCAATAATGGATAATCGGGTATGAGCGAGACCGGCTTGGGGGTATAACATTTTGTCATCTTCATCCGGACCCCGATGCTTTAAGACCAGTTTCATCTTATTTAATACCTGCAGCCATTTATTCTCATCTTTTGTGTAATCAGCCTTAACGTTGCTAAATCCGGCTATTCCACACATGATGCCTCCCTCTGCATGTTTCATGCAATTACAAAATCATATTCATTGATAATTAACTATATCATGAACTACGTTCATGATCCCCAGCTCCGATCGCAATGCCGCAAACAAGCTTGCGCAATACTCACTACGCTTTAATTATATCATGAACTACGTTCATGATCCCCAGCTCCGATCGCAACGTTGCAAGCAAGCTTGCACATTGCTCACTACGCTTAACTATATTAAGGGGATCTTTCACTGGGAGAGGATCAAAGCCTGAGACAATTATATATTGAAGCTTATTGTCTGATACTCAGGCTGTGATGTTATTCTCTGTGAAAGCCCCCTTGCTTTCGAATTCATGACAAGTGAATTGGTTTACCATTTCATCTTGTTTCTTGAATGCATATGATCTATTGCGGAGTCATTATAACAGGCTGCAGCTGTTTCCACTCCAAGGCTTCCTCTAAGGTTGGCAGGATCAGGTCGAAATGAGCTACCATGGAATTCGGTTTTCCTTTATAGTTATCCTGGCCGAACGGAACAAAAAAGATATTCTTTAAATTAATCAATACTCCTATGTTTTTTAAATTATTGCTTAAGGCATCATTTGTAGATACTGCGATTACAACGGGCTTGCTATTCCTGAGAAGTCCCTTTGCAGCCATAAGAACAGCAGAGTCAGTAACAGCATTAGCCATCTTTGCCAGTGTATTGCCGGTACAAGGTGCAATTACTAATATATCAAGCATATTTTTTGGCCCAAGATTTTCAGCATCAACAATTGTTGTAATAGGTTCTTTCCCAGTAAGGTCCTTGGCTTTCTGCAGGAAATTTTCCGCATTGCCAAATCTGGTATCCGTAGCCCGGGAACGCTCCGAGAAGATGGTGTAGACATTGGCTCCTTCCTGTACGAGGCGTTCTATCTGAGGGAAAACTTTATCGAAGGTACAATAGGATCCGGTGAGGGCTACACCCACATTTTTTCCACTTATGGTCATTTAATCACTTCTTTCTTTCATAAACGCATCAATTTTTGTCACTAAAATATCGGCAGAAGTCTTTGGTGAAACTTTACCAGGCAAACCAAGGCACAGCTTGGCATTAATATTATGATTCATGGCGTATTCATAATCGACGCCGCCGGGTGCAGAAGCTATATCAATAATCGTGACTTCTGTATTCACATAAGGCAGGCAGCACTGATCCAATACCATTGCCGGAATTGTATTAAAGATAAATTGGCAGGAGGGCAGGATGACTTTTACTTTATTCAGAGGAATCGTTTTAAGACCGGAAGCTTCAGCATATGCAAGTGCGTCTTCCGAACGTGCCGCTACAATGACATCAGCATCCAAGCCTTTTAATTTCTCGGCCAGGACTTTGGCACACCGGCCATAGCCAAGGACAAGACAAATGCTGCCGTGGAGATTAATACTGCTGTCTTTGATGGCCTCCATTATGGCTCCTTCAGCAGTTGCGATGGCATTCAATATGGTTATCTTTTCATCCTTCATGAGATCGAAGAAGGGGATACCCTTAGTTGTACAGAGATTGATAAGCGGATCCGGAATGATACCGCCAATCAGCATATGGTCCTTTGTTAAGCAGCTGGTAAATTTCGAAGTATTCAGATCGAGTGTATTTGCAGATGCAATTGATACAAGATCTTTTGTTAAAGGGATAGGTCCAATGAGTACGTTACATTGATCGAATAATTCATCGGGGGTTTGAAGCGCAATACAATTTTCGTGAACTACAGGTTCTTTTATTCTATAAGTGAACACGCGATAGCCCATTTTCAGAAAGGCTTCCGCCATATATACCTGGCGCAGATCACCGCCGAAAATTCCAAGATTGAAATGTCCTGACATTAACTTCACTCCTTTATGCCACATTATATGATTTTATATGTAAATTGTGACATAATCCATCCGTTGGACAAATATCTGCCATGATTCATATACTTATTTTAATTTCCATTTTTCGTGAAATTTTCGGACGAGATACCATATTATGGTCAGCTCTGCAAATTGCACATTTAAGATGTCAGCTTTGCAATTGTACATCTATGATTGACAATGGCATTAGTTAATATTATAATGGCTATAACATTTACTAATTAAAGGTAAAAAATGAAAAATATTACTAAAGCCATTAATTATGATATGATGATAAAAAATACCGGAAAGTCAATGACTAACTACATCCGCGTTTTATTACTTTATATAGCTAACTAAGAAAATAAAATGTCAACTCAAGGAATATATCAATGTTTATTGACTTTATTAGGTAAAATATGTTATAGTTTACCAGTGGTTGTGGAAATATTTTAAGTATTGGTTTTATTACTAACATGAAGTGAGGATATTATAATGAAAAAAGAGTTGCTCAGAATCAGCAATCTAGTAACATCGTTTCGTATTAACGGACAATATTACGCTGCTGTTGATAATGTGTCAATTAATGTAAATGAAAATGAGGTGTTTGCCATTGTGGGTGAGTCAGGATGCGGTAAAAGCGCTCTGGCTCTTTCTATTATGAACCTACATAATAAGGCATATACAAAGGTAGAAGGTAATGTCTATTTTAATAATCAGGATTTACTGTCTTTAAGTGTGAATGAGCTTAATAAGATCCGAGGTAAAGATATAGGTATGATATTTCAGGATCCTCTTACCGCCTTGAATCCTTTAATGAAAGTTGGAGCACAGATTGAAGAAAGTCTAGGTTATCACACCCCTCTTTCGAAAGAAGAGAAAAAGAAACGTGCATTAGAGTTGCTAGAAGGGGTTGGAATTCAGTCTCCTTCACTTACATATGATCAATTTCCTCATGAATTATCCGGCGGTATGAGGCAGCGAGCTATGATAGCAATTGCTCTCGCATGCAAACCTTCACTTGTTATCGCTGATGAACCTACAACAGCATTGGACGTTACCATACAGGCGCAAATATTAGATTTATTAAAAAAATTACAAAAGGAAATGAAATCAGGAATTATTCTGATTACCCATGACTTGGGTGTCGTAGCTGAAATGGCTGATAGGGTTGCTGTTATGTATGCTGGCCAGGTTGTAGAGACAGCTGATGTACATGAAATCTTTAATAATCCAATGCATCCATATACCAGATCACTGCTTGCATCTGTTCCTAATTCATCTGCAAGTTCAAGTGATAATAGTCGTTTGCATGTAATTCAGGGAATGGTTCCTTCATTAGTTAAAATGAAAAGGGAAGGGTGTCGTTTTTCAACCCGTACCCCTTGGATTGAAGCAAAATATCATGAAGAAAATCCTACGTATCATGAGGTTAGTCCCGGACACATAGTACTTTGCTCATGTTATAAGAATTTTCATTTTAATAAGGGAAAGGGGATGTAATCATGCCACTACTTGAGGTTAAAGATTTAAAGGTTCATTATCCCATAAGGGGTGGTATATTAGGTCGTACGCAAGGTTATGTAAAAGCCGTAGATGGGGTAACCTTTTCCATTGAGTCAGGCGAAACCTTAGGCTTAGTAGGGGAATCCGGTTCAGGAAAAAGTACGACTGGCAAGGCTATTATTGGATTAGCCAGAATTACTAGTGGACATATACTTTTTGACGGCGAAGATATAACCAAATATGTAGGGAAAAACCACTCTCCATATCGTAGGGGAGTTCAGATGATTTTCCAGGATGCATACTCCTCTTTAAACCCTAAAAAGCGTGTTTTAGATATCATAGCAGAACCTCTTCGTAATTTTGAAAAATTTTCGGCGAAAGAAGAGAAGAAAAAAGTAGATGAATTATTAGATATCGTAGGAATGTCACCTGAAACATCGATCAAATATCCTTTTGAATTTTCAGGAGGACAACGTCAGAGAATTGGTATTGCCAGAGCTATGGCTTTAAAGCCCAGATTAATTATCGCTGATGAGCCGGTATCTGCATTGGATTTATCCGTTCAGGCTCAGGTATTAAATTTCATGAAGGATATTCAAGATCAATTTAAACTGTCTTATTTATTTGTTAGCCATGATCTTGGAGTTGTAGAACATATGTGTTCTAATATTTCTATTATGCACAAAGGCCGTTTTGTAGAAAAGGGTAAGAAAGAAAATATCTATAATAACCCACAACATATTTATACTAAACGCTTGATTGCTGCTATACCAGACATTGATCCCTCAAAAAGAGAGAAAATGCAAATATTCCGTGATAAAGTAGCAGAGGAGTATAAGGAGAAATACAAAGATTATTATACTTCTGATAATAGAGTGTATGATTTGAAAAAAATAAGCGACAACCATTATGTCGCTTTACCATAGAAAGTGAGAAAAGTATATGTGGAAAACGATTGTAAGAAGACTTTTAATACTTATCCCACAGGTTTTACTTTTAAGCCTACTCATATTTTTACTTGCTAATTTTATGCCTGGGGATGCCTTAACAGGTAAAATAGATCCGAATACCTCGCCATCAAGACTGGAAGAACTGCGTCAGCAATGGGGATTTTATGATCCTTGGTATGTAAAGTATTTTCGATGGTTAACCAATGCTTTACAAGGAGATTTGGGAGAGAGTACGGCACATAAATTACCCGTATTGGAGTTAATAGGACAAAGGGCAGCCAATACATTCTGGTTATCTCTGGTTACTACTATATTAACTTATTTAATTGCTATACCATTGGGTGTCATCTCAGGTAGATATAACGAAAAGTTCGCAGATAAGGCCATTGTTTTTTATACCTTTTTGGCTTTGGCAATGCCATCTATTATCTTTGGTCTAATTAATATATTTATATTTTCCTTTAAACTTAAATGGTTTCCATTTGGAGGTACTGTAGATGTAAAATATGTAGCCGGAACTTTCGCTTATTATTGGGATAAAATATATCACATGATACTTCCGGCGATGACTGGTGCTATATTGTATACAGTTTCTACGATCCAATTTTTGAGAAGTGAAATCATTGATTATAAGAATTCTGATTTTGTTGTGACTGCTCGTTCCAAGGGTGTTCCAGAAAAGAGGGTATATTCAAGACATATCTTTCGAAATTCCATACTTCCGGTTGCAGCCTTTTTGGGATATGATATTGCAGGATTACTGGGTGGCTCCATCTTTATAGAGAATGTATTCTCTTATCCGGGTATGGGTAAGCTCTTTCTTGAATCCATTCTCCGAAGAGATTATGCCGTTGTAAATGCCTTGATTATTTTATTTGCAGTCCTAATTGTGTTGGGAACCTTGATATCCGATGTTATAATGTCAATAGTTGACCCTAGAATAAGAATTAAATAAGAAAGGAGCGATGACAACTTTGGGAAAATTTAAGATTACTTCAGCTAATAACAAGAAAAAATCAGAATTGATTGATAATCAACCTCCTTCCTTTGGAAAACTGGTCTTGAGAGAAATTCTACATGATAAACTAGCTCTAATATCATTTGTTTTACTTGTTTGTATATTAATAACAGTATTTGCGGGCTCATTTCTCTTTAATGCTGAATCCTCTGTAAAGGTTAATCTTGCAACGATTAATAAGCCACCTTCAAATAAGTTTTTATTAGGTACGGATGGTTCCGGAAGGGATATGATAGCGCAGATATTCTTAGGAGCAAGGAATTCCTTCTTAATTGCTTTTGGAGTAACTATCTTATGTGGAATTATCAGCTTGATTATAGGTTTAATGGCAGGTTACTTTGGCGGTAAAGTGGATAATATTA
>DATMUM010000102.1:0-11974 GCA_035564175.1 Mobilitalea sp. | reverse complement strand
GGCAGCTTTTTCAAAAAAAGGTACTTTGTCAAAAATTGCGGTAACGATTGGGGACAAGATAGAACAGGGTAATGTACTGGCTTATTTGAAGGATGAAGGAAGCGAACAAAAGATCGATGAGCTTACCGGACGAAAGAAAGGGCTCCAAGCAGACAGTGATACCGATCAGACAAAATTAAATTACCAGCTTGAGATAGCAGCCTTGGAATATGAGAAATTGAAAGCTTCCTATGACATTCTTGAGGGTTCTCTAAAAAAAGAGAAATACATAGAGCTGGTGAAAAAGAATAATGAAATATTAAGCCTTAAGCTGGAAGTATCTCATATGCAGCAGCAATTAGATTTAAAGCTGTCACAGATTGACGAACAATTAACAGAATATCAAAAAGAGGCTGAACAGAATACATTAACAGCACCTTGCTCCGGAACAGTCGCATATATTGCATTTGATAAAATAGGAAAGACTATTGCAGCAGATGCTCCTATTATTGTAATCGCAAAAGAGGATGAGCTGTATTTACAGACAGAATATATACCGGATACTATAATATCGGAAGCTCTCGAGATATATGCACTGATTGGCAGTGAAAAAATCCAGCTTACGAATATTGGGTATCCCCAGGAAGAATATATCTCCAGGAAGCTCTCAGGGAAAACCCTGAGAAGTAAATTTAAGCTGAAGGATGATTCAGATTTGCAAAATAAGAAGGCTGGAAGCTATGGCAGCATCTTTATAAAGAAGAAGGAAGTAAAGGATGCTTTGATTATTCCCAGGATCGCACTTTTGAAGGATCCTACAGGCTCCTATGTATATGTCATGACTGATGGAAGGCAGGATAAACGAGCGGTAACGACCGGTCTGGCAGCAGGGGGGCTGCTTGAGATACTGTCGGGCTTAAGCGAAGGGGAAATAGTCTGCCTGAACACGGTCGATTTACTAGATAGTAAGGATAAGGATACCTCGAATGCGAAGCAGGATAAGGTTGCTGAAAATGAGCCGGAGGATGGCATGGAAGAAGTGGTTAAGGTGGTGGAGTCAGGAGATTATACCGAAGAATTTACTGCTACAGGACTGGAGTATAGCTATCTCGAAAGCGATGTAGTGACGATGGAGGAAGATCAGGCTAAATTTGTGAAATATTCTGTCAGAGAAGGGACTGCGGTAAAAAAGGGAGATATTTTAATGGAATATCAGCTTCCATATGATGAACTTGCAATGGAAGAAAGCCGGTTGACTTATCAAAGGGAAGAAGATGCTTACGAAGCAGAAAAGGTAAAAAGAGCTGAGAACTTATCAAAGCTGAGGGAAGAAACAGATAAACTGGATCCGGTCACAATAGATGGAAAGATTTCTAAAATCCGTTTGACAATGGAGGAAGATAATTATGCTAAGTATTGCCAGGATACACAAGAAAGATTAACGCAATTGAAGAAAAACCTCGATGAGATGGAAGAAAGGACGAAGGCCCAGTTTTTATATGCACCCCTTGATGGAATCGTTGTAAGCTTACAGCCCTATGCGGGAAATAATACTATTACAATAGGAACACCCATTATGTATATCTATAATCCTGATAGTAGGGTGCTGATGATAAATAACCCAAGCGGCAAGTTAAAGTACCAGATGGATGTTCAGATAGAAGCTGCTATGAATACTGGGGGTGAAAGTCTGAAGTATAAGGGAACAATTATTTCAGCAGATAATATCTTGGATGATACTCTGGTAAATCAATATGCCATGATTCAATTAGAGGATAAAAAAGCAGAAATTAATGCGGACATATCTGTTCTAAAGACTATGATAAAAAGTGTGGAGAGTGTACCCATTGTAGACGCGAATATGTTTCAAGCTAACGCAGACATCAATTATGCATATGTTAAGAAGGAGGATGAAATCAGCATAAGACCAGTTCAGGTAATTAGCAATAAGAATGGACAGGTTGCATGGGTTTATCATGGGTTATCGATTGGAGAGACAATTTACGCACGCAAACCGAAGCAGGATAATACCACAAAGGAGGATTGATTGTGTTCCGATTAATGCTAAGAAAAGTATGGAATAAAAAATGGATGATCATATGCCTTTTCATAGGAAATATCCTGTTAATTGCAGTTGCAGCGGGAATACCTATGTATACACAAGCGGTACAAAACAGGGTATTAACAAAGGAGCTTTCTAATTACATAACAGAACACAATAGTTATCCTACTTTGATTGAAGCAGACCATAGCGCAGGTAACATCAATGAAGTAATGAGGATTATAGATAATGTTAAAAAGACACAGGAATTGTTTCAAACTATTCCAAAGCTGCTTGGTATCGATGTAAAGGAAGAGAACAGCAGCTATTACATTACTTGCTACAATGGATCTCCGGTGGAGCAAAGAAGTGATGATGTATCAAGAAAAGAAGTCCACCTTGGCTGTTTTCAAGATTTTGATGAGCATATCAGCGTGGTTGCCGGTAAAATGTATTCTCAAAAGATCGAGAATGGCATCATTGAGGTTCTGGTCAGCAGAAAGACGCTTTCGGATGAGAACCTGATGCTTGGTGAGAAAATTACCCTAAATGACGTAACCGACGAGAATAAGAAGCCTTATACCATACGAATCGCCGGTGTATTTGACCGTGGAAATGCGGAGGATCCTTATTGGGTGCAGGATCCTAATGAGCTAAAAAAATGTTATATTATGCCGGAACAGACATTTCAGATGCTTTTTATGAATTTCGATAAGCCACAGTATACCTTAGGGATTCATAGGTCCTTGCTGCTGGATTATACCCAGATAAAGCTTGAAAATGTAGAGCAGCTGATTGAGAAGACAAAGCAGTTGAAAACAGAATTGGATACACTGACAGATAATCAATGCAATATACCTTTCATTGATATTTTGGAACAGCTTTTGATAAAAGAAAAAAAATTGAAGGCCACGCTTAATATACTTCAGGTACCGGTTTATGTACTTCTGGGTATCTATATCTTCATGGTTTCAAAGCAAATGATCGATATGGAGAAAAATGAAATTGCATTTTTCAAAAGCAGGGGCGGCAGCAGATTGCAGATTATTAAGATATATTTTTACCAAAGCCTTTTAATTGCGGGTATCAGTATAATCATAGGTATACCGGTTGGATTTTTATTCTGCAATATGATAGGTAATACGAATTCTTTTTTGGAATTCGTAGGACGGACTGCATTAAAAACCAATCTTAACATGAGAGCCATATTATATTCATTAGCAGGTACCTTGTTTTCAATTGCAGTAATGGTAAGCGAGGCGAATAAAAATACTACAACCTCAATTGTTATGCAAAAACGAGAGAAAAGCAGAAAAAAGCAAACGCAGCTATGGAAGAAAGCTTTTTTCGATGTGATTCTGTTAGGTGTCTCTTTGTATGGCTTATATACTTATCATTCACAGAAGATATTGTTGACAGAAAAAGTCATGAACGGTGCCTCCCTGGATCCCTTATTATTTCTAAGCTCTGTATCATTTATTATCGGAAGCACCCTGGTGGCTTTAAGATTCTTTCCTTTGCTAATTAAAATGAATTTCTTAATCGTAAAGAAATGGTGCAGTGCATCAATATACACTTCCTTCCGGCAAATACTGCAGACGCAGCATACCCAGAGCTTTATTCTTCTGTTTCTGGTATTAACAATTTCGATCGGTATTTTTAATGCCAATGTTGCCAGAACGATTAATTCGAATGAGGATCGTAAAATTAGATATCTGACGGGTGCTGATCTGGTGGTGCAGGAACAATGGGATTCTATAGCTACCTTTGTTAATTCAGTGGGTGATGGAAGCCAAAGTAATACCGGAACCTATGTAAAGACCGGGATAGAACCTGACTTTGATGCTTACCGTAAGCTTGAGGGTGTAAGCTCTGTAACAAAAGTATATGTCGATAGTCAGGTAACGGTACCTGTCGATGAAAGCACATCAATTAACAACATAACTTTAATGGGAATCCATACGAAGGAATTGGGTGAGACAGTGGACTTCCAGGAGGGATTACTTCCTAAACATTGGTATCATTACCTGAATGCAATGTCACAGAAGCAGGAGGGAATTCTGGTTTCGCAGAACTTTGCTGACCTTTACGGATATCAGATAGGGGATACCATCAATTATAAGGACGAAAGGTTTGGCACTATCAGTGGCGAAATCTGTGGCTTTGTAAACTATTGGCCTTCCTATATACCTGTAAGAAACGAAAAGCTGGCGGATGGAACCTTAAACAAGGTGCCGCAGTTCTTGGTTATAGCACAGCTTTCCATGATACAATCCTCCTGGGGAGTACAGCCCTATCAGATTTGGATGAAGCTTAAGGGTTCTTCTGAATTTTTTTACCGGTTTGCCAATGAAAATGGTAAGAAATATACGATATTTAAGGATTTGGCTACACAGATGATTAATAAAGGCAATAATCCGATCTTCCAGGGAACCAACGGAATATTGACTTTAGGTTTTTTAATTGTACTGACCCTTTGTGCAGCGGGCTTTTTAATCTATTGGATTACCTCCATACGGTCAAGAACCCTGCAATTCGGAATATACTCCGCTATGGGCATGTCCTTAAGGGAAGTACTCGGTATGCTCATCATGGAGCAGATTTATTTATCCGGAATACCGATTGCCTTTGGGTTTTTCATAGGCTTTCTTGCATCAAAATTATATATTCCATTGATACAGATTTCTTATACCGCAGAAGATCAGGTAATTCCACTTGTTATTGTTCAGGAAACCGGTGATATCCTTCGCGTGTTGATCCTTGTCATACTGATGCTTGGTTTAGGGATCCTGATCCTTGGTATAATGATTTCTAAATTAAAAATGGTGCAGTCATTAAAGCTTGGGGAGGATTAAAGAATGGACGTAAGTGTGAATTCAATTTTGTGTACGGAGGGAGTGAAAAGGAGCTTTTCTGTTGCCGGAGGGGATACCTTCTGGGCTTTGAAAGGAATTAATATAGATATTCCCGAAGGAAAGCTTACTATATTAAAAGGGCGTTCCGGTTCCGGAAAGACAACGCTTATCAATCTGCTAAGTGCTCTGGATTTGCCTACGGAGGGTAGAATCCTTCTTGATGGAAATGAGATCAGCTCCACACCGGAAAAATTAAGAAGGCGGCTGAGGAGGAAGGAGTTTGGCTATGTATTTCAATCTGTTGCACTGATACCTGTACTTTCTGTCTATGAGAATGTGGAGTTTCCACTTCGAATGGCAGGCTATAAAGGCAAGAAAGAAGAAAGGGTAAAGGAATGCCTTAGGATGGTTGGTCTTGGAAACCGGATGAACCATATGCCGCAGGAGCTGTCCGGTGGGGAACAACAGCGTGTCGGCATCGCAAGAGCCATCGCCCACAAGCCAAGAATTGTATTTGCAGATGAACCGACAGCGGAGTTGGATACGAATACCGGCCTGCAGGTAGTGAAAATATTCAAGGATCTGGCAGAGAGAGAAGGCATTACCTTTGTCATGACGACGCATGATACCGAGCTTATGAAAGCCGGCGATAAACTCTATGAGCTGGAGGATGGTGAGATTATTGGCTGAGGAAGCAAATGAGATGATACAGTGCGAGAACCTTGTTAAGATCTATAAGACCAAGGATATTGAGGTCATGGCACTGCAGGGTCTTGATTTAGCGGTACAAAAAGGGGAATTGATGGCTGTCATCGGAAAGAGCGGAAGCGGCAAATCAACTTTTCTTAACATGCTTGGAGGACTTGACCGTCCATCGGCTGGCAGTTTATTGGTAGATGGGAAGAACCTGTTTAAGATGTCGGAGAAGGAACTGGTCAGCTACAAGAAAGAAACCCTTGGATTCGTATGGCAGAATAATGCTAGAAATCTTCTTCCATATCTTACAGCCAGGGAAAATATTGAATTACCTATGTTTTTTGGAAGTATTTCTAAGAAAAAGGAGAGATCCCTGGAAATACTTGAAATGATAGGTATGGCTCATAAAAAGAATAACCGGCTGGATCAAATGTCCGGTGGTGAGCTTCAACGGATAGCAATCGGAGTGGCCTTGGCAAATAATCCAAAGATATTACTGGCGGATGAACCAACCGGCTCGGTAGATGTCCGTACTGCGAATTATATCCTGGAGGTATTTAAGGATTTAAACAAGAATCTTAATCTTACGATCATTATTGTTACACATGACAGGATGCTGTCCTCAAAGGTCAAAAGAGTAGTGTCCATTCAGGACGGCAAAATCAGTAGTGAGCGTCTTGCGAAGGTAGATTATATAGACAATTTGGGAAGTATCGGCTCCTTGGAGGAGACGCAGGAGGAATTTCTCGTACTGGACAAGGCAGGCCGTTTGCAGCTTCCAAAAGAAATTTTTCACAAGATCGGAGTACATGATAATAAGGTAAAGCTGGAGGTACAGGATAATCATATCATCCTATCGGCTAAGGGGTAGTAGTTACGGTATTTTTATAATATCATTGTTAAATATCATTACTAAATAGATAGGAGCAGACAGATGAGAAAAGATTTATTAATGCAGGATTGGAAAATGGCTGATATAAAAAATCAACCGGATCAGGGATACTTAAGATTTAATGATATCATCTACTATGATTTTCCTGAGACTTTAGATATCAGAGAATATGATGCATTAGCATTCGATGTCCTGCTTCCGGTAAAAGGAGAAGTGGAATTTGATATTACATTAGTTCCACTGAAAATCGCACGCCCGGAGTTCTTTCCGAAAACTGAAGCAGAGGTTACCGTATCTATTGAGGGAAGAGCTCATGCTGAGGGAGAAGCTCATACTGAGGGAAAAGCTTATGTTGAGGGAAAAGCTCCTGCTGTAGGAAAAGCTCATGTTGAGGTGGCTTTCGGGCAATTTGACTACCAGAAAATGGTCGGAGCTTTTTTAAAGTATGTCAGCAGCATCCACCTATCCTGTCTGCCAAAAGGAGCGATGGGGGCCGACATAGCTGGAATCACCATACTGAATTTCTGCTTAAAAAAGCTGGGAGAATTTCATATGTATTCCGACAGACTATCCAAAGCAGGAGATACGAAGCTGCCTGTTAGCTATGAAATAACCTTAGAAAATGAAACGGATCAAGATATGCCTGTACGTATATATCAGGAAATATATGCGAGAGAGACGATGCAGTTAAAATACCCGGAGGCTATTCTTTTACCGCCAATGGGGAAGAAGGTAATTGATATCGAGGTAATCATACCGGAGGAGATACCCCTGGGTGGCTATGAGAAGGCAACAATAACAGCCGTGCCGAATGGAAACGCATCGAAAGGGCAGACAATAACTTTAATTACATCCCGCCACAAGGAGCATCCTTATCTGATGCATACCAAAAACGGATGGAAGTGGGTTGAGGAGAAATTAAGCAGGAGCAAGGCTCACAGGGAGGTTCTGGAACATACTTATATCAAAACAGCCAAGGAGTGGGAGGCACCTGCTCCAAGTTCTTCAAAAAGCTTTGTTTATCCGGCATATAGTCAAAATATATTAAGAGATACTGCTATTGCATGGAAGCTTACCGGTGAGGAAGTATATGCAATAAAATGTACCAGCTATATAAAAGGATTATTGGACGAAAATAATGGGTACCTTTCAACCGAATATTCCTACTTTCAGTTTATTGAATCCCTGGACGAATATGCAAAAGGTAATCATAAAGTGCATAGGGCATGCAGCGCAGGCTGGGTCCAGGAGGCAGAATTCTTTACCCAGCTTACGATTGTATATGATTTGCTATGGGATAGCGGATATTTGGAGGATTCCGTTCACCAGGGGATGGAAAAGGTTCTGCGAAGCTATATGGAGTTTGCAGGCTGGAGACTTACTGACGGAGACGGGAACAATTTTCAGCTTGCTGAATTGACAGCCGGACTATTCTGTGCTTATTTACTGCAGGATTTTCATTGGATCGATCGGTTTATCAATGGAAGTAATGGGTTTTGTGATTTATTAGCATCAATCTTATATGACGACGGGGTGTATTTTGAGGAGGCTACGAGCTATATGAGACTGGCAGCCGAGATATTATTCGAGCTTGCCAATGCTTCCCAGAATTTTGGAATTAACCTGAAGGACATACTGGTACCGGCCTGCTATGATAAGTATATCCTGCATTCCCCCTGGGCCATGCGTGAAAACTGGAGTGAGGACGGTAAACCGTTCCTGGGCATGAGGTTTATACGAAATCACCCTGTGACGAATCCGGTCAGAACGGTAAAACAATTCTATGACGCATTGTTGCTGCTATTAAATGATAAAGGTATCATGTTCTCAATGAATGATAGTAATGAGCATTATTTTTATGAGGTATTTGAACGGGCATATTATCTTTACCGTGACGAAAGATATACGGCGGTAATAAGGCTTGCACCGGAACGTTCGTTAATCTATGGTATTGAGGAATTGCCGATGACAGATTATGAGCTTGGCAAATGCAGCCATCTTCTGACAAGCTCAGGAATGTGTATCCTGAGAGGGAATGATATTCAGGAGGATATTGTTAGAAAGAGTCAGGTTGTTCTAAAGAGTCAGGTTGTTCTAAAGTTTGGTTCACATGGTGGATATCATGGACATTTTGACCGGTTAAGCCTACAATCCTTTATTAAGGAGGACTGTTCCTTCCATAACATGGAATACACCTGGTTTGGTTATGATTCCTTCCTATTTAAAATGTGGGTCCAGACCTCCGTAGCCCATAACATGGTAACGGTAGACCTTAGAATGCAGGAACCGACTCCCTGTGAAACTCTCCTATACCATACCGGAGAAGACTTTCAGGCTGTCTGCGTCCAGACCGTCTCAAGGTGGTGTGATCCTCCTTACGGCGGACAAACACCTTATCTGCTCAAATTTCCGGAAGAAAAATGCAGACAGGAGGGCAGATATATTCTGACACCCCAGATACCAAGGGAGCAGGGTGGGATCGGTGAATACAGTGAACCTGTTCTGCAGAGAAGACTTCTTATATTAACAGAAGGCTACTGTATCCTTTGGGATTATGAAAGAAGTGAACAGGAGCATGATTATGACTGTTTATACCATCCTAAGGGTAGTATCACATTTACAGAAGGAAAGCTTATGAATACCACGGACCGGCTGAGTGAGGATCCATACGGTGCCGGACAGTTTATAACAAATTGCAATTGGTATCAGGCGGAGGGAACTGTACATCTTCAATTTCATAATGAGGAAGTAAAGACCCTATCGAACGGAGTTCTGGATTATACAGCTAATAGCCATATTTATCGTGCTTTCCCCCAAGCAGGTACGGTTATTATTGGTAAATTTCCGGAAAAGGAATATACCTTTACGGAAGAAGATTTGATAGCTCATAAAGAACATTTTACTGCTTCCTCTAAAAAAACAGTCAGCTTCCGGGTATGGGGAAAAGAAGCCAGATTTGCTACAGTTCTGGAAATAGGGCAGGGGCAAAGCCGTATTCGTAAGATTACCGCCCCGTCCTTCAATCAAGTAAATATCGAGCAGGAGGATGGGATACTGCGTCAATTTACGATAAGTGGCATGGAGCAAGTAGAGGAACCGGATATAAAGCTGATCATGAAGGTATACCGAAATGGGAAATTTACAGGCCAGGAAAGTAATTTTCCTTTCTGATAACGTGAAGATAAGAGTATTAGGCATATTTGGTCCTCAGAAGGTTTGAGTCTATTTTTCTGATAGGTAATCTGGTTATGATTAGTACATACTTAAGGCAGTTGAGAGATGCGGCTTTTCAGGTTGCAAGCGTTCCTGTGATACAATGCAATGCGCTGGAAGGTGGCTTTCAAATCTAGAAATGTCATATTAGATGAAGTATTAAAAGACAAAATGATTGATTATTTTAAAGTTCTTTGGGATAAATATCAAGTAGATGAAAGAGTAATGGATAAATTATATAGTTCGGGTGTCATAAGTCGGATATATATATTAAGATGAATATGTATGTATATATTAATCTGGACTTACCTTACCATCCAGTGGTTGCCAAAAAAAGAATGGCGCCCACTAGATGCCGGTCTGCGCCATCTGAATATATACACACACATATTCATTACTACTGTGCTGAGTAGACTTATGATATTCGAACCATTATATTTATAAAAGTGAACACTTAGTTTGATTCGTAGATATGTTCTCTCAATCATAGAGATTTCTGAAGAAAACGTAATTACTTAATTATGAAAACAATTAAGTAAACTTTATAAAAACACCCCAGACTTATGCGATGATATACATGATATTCTCAACATAAGTCTGGGGTATTTATTATCAATGGCTACTGAATAAGTTTGCTTCAAAGCATAATTCGTATGTTATATGAAAGAGTTATCTTATAATATAACCGGCTCAAACCTTAAGCGGACAGCAGGTAATTTCTTGATTACGGTATAGTAGTTCTCTACCCAGTCACCACCCTGGGAAGGATCATTCTCACCGGAAGCCGGAGGAGCAAAGATCTTCAGGGTTAAATCGCAGGCGCCATCTAACGGTTTCTCAAAGAAGGCAGGCATAAAGTCAACGAATTTCGTGCCGGGAGCTTTGTAGAACCAATGACCGTTCAATTCCATCATAAGGTTTAAATCTTTGAGTTCATCATCAAAGTTAGCTTCTGCGAAGACAGGGTTCTTCTCAAAATGAAGCGGAACGGATAATCCGGTGGAATCCTCAAAGCTGCCCCATCTTAAAGATACAGGGAAAGCGGCTTCCGTTGCTTCTTTAAAGCTTGGATAGAAGTATTCATCCTGAATGATTTCCTTATATGCTTTTAAAGCAGGTTGTTCGATACCAACTTCTTTGTTGTTCGGATCAGTGATCTCAAGACCAAGACGTCCGTCATCTCTGAACTGATAGAAGGTAAAGCCGGAGAACCAGTCAGCAGGCTCATTCTTTAACATATCACAAAATTCCTGGATCATCTTAACCTGATCGTAAGGACCGGTTACATCTCCGTCGGAATTGAATTCAGACATAACCATGGGTTTTTTGATACCGCCACAGAGATAGCTAAAGCGTTCATAGCTGCGTTTGGTAAGCTCATAGGTCTTCTCTACGGAGTCACGCTTATGGGTACTTCCGCCACGTTCAGCGACATCATAAGGCCAGCCCCAATGGAGTGCCATATATTTATCAACGGACCAGATATCGGTAGCACGCACTGCCTCAGTAAATTCCTGCTCCTTCTCCATCTCTTCCTTATCAAGGTGCTCAATTCCACCGATGCAGAGAATAGTCTGCACGTTCGGAGCATATTCCTTAATGATTTTGTGGAAACGTACAAAGAAATCAGCAACTTCCTGATAAGAACAGCGTTTATTAAAGGAGAACCAGTTGCCGGTAGCTTCGTGATTAATACGAAGATACATACGACCGAAGGTAGTCAGATCTTTAGCAATCGCAATCAGATGCTCATCAGATACATGGGGGTCAATGGTCAGAGTCAACAGAACATCCTGTCCATGCCGTCTGACATCTCTCATGAAGGTGAAGGGCTCCTCCTGTAGATTACCGTTTAAACCACCCTTATAAGTAAAATAATCATCATAAGGATAATCCCATGCAAAGGCTACATCATCACTCGCATGTGCAATACTTGCACGTACGGGCCATCCCTTATCCAGGGGATAATAACAATACATCAGGTTAATTGATCTGTGTGGTCTGCCTAATTTATGAAGTATATAATCCTGATTTACATAATAACCTCTTTCGCTTCCGACGCTGAGATCAACAGCACATTTTGCCGGACCCATGGTCAGATGAAAGGCTTTTAACTCTTCGCTCATCTTAAAATTTCCTCCTATAGATAGTATTACATATAGGCATTTGTGAAATGCCTTCAACCCATTGATTTTACTGGGTTTTTGTTACTCGTTTTATATAAATTTTTCTCCGGTAGTAGTATAATAGTAAGTGTCAATCAAACCAAATAATACCACGCGGAGGAAAATTTATGTC
>DATMUM010000101.1:0-3373 GCA_035564175.1 Mobilitalea sp. | reverse complement strand
TGCATCTATATCAAAAAGACCGCCGCTGGCCGTACGCTCCGATGGCGGTCTTGGATTCTCAAAAAACAGTCCCTCACTTCTTTAGGGGGAAAAGTGAGGGACTGCACGAATTATTTCTACTTTTCCAAAAGCTTACGAAGCTTTTTAAGTATTTTGACCTTCCTGTAGTGAAGAATCATCTGTGGAATGCCTGTCTCCGTCGCCAGCCGACGCTCGCTCTTGTTATGGAAAAACAGTTCACGAATCAAATTCTGTTCTTCCTTGGAGAGCGTTTTGATACAAACCATCATCCTTTCGATCATCACGGCATTCACCGCCTTATCCTCAACGCTATCGGATTCCGCTTGAAACTGTTTGTTCTCTTCCAAAAGCCTGTCATAGGAGACCTCCCGGCTTGGGATGCGGGTAACAGTTCCTGTGACCCTGTCAGTTTTGTACCGGTTTACCTTCAAATCATATTGCTGGTAATCCATTTTATTGTCGCTTTTTTTCAACACCTCTATGATTTCATCGCTTAAACCGGGATACTTTTTCCGGTAGTTAATCCAATTTCTATACTTAGCCATTAACATAATTCTATGCAGCAACTAGGCTGTCATCATGCATTAGCACCTTAGACCCTTTAGCTTTGCGTCCTTGCCTTTCGACAAGTTTGCCAAATATTTATTTGTAGGTAACAAATGCTAGCTTGACTTAAATGTCCGTTGTATTATGTGTTTATTTTTGCAGGTTAAAGAAGCGATAAAACTGAGCTTGTTTAGCAAGCAGATCATTTAAGCTTCCGATTTCCACGATACATCCATCTTCCATATAAATGATCTGGTCGTAAAGCTTAAGTAAATCATTACTCAGATTGTGGGTAATTGTAATCAGTGTCAGGTCATCTATCGCAAGCAGCCTGCTTTCAATATCATAGGCCGTTTGCATATCGACCGCAGAAGTCCCTTCGTCCAGTATGAGAATTGGCTTTCTACGGATAAGGGCTCTTGCTACGGCAACACGCTGACGCTGCCCGCCGGAGAGATTGGCCCCATTTTCTCCGACCTGATATGAAAGGCCGTCCGGCATACGCCCCAGAAACTGCGAAACCCCGCTTGTTTTCAATGCGTCCTCCAATTCTTGACTAGAATAGGTATCGTGTAAGCTGATGTTTTGATAGATACTATCGTCAAACATATAGATGTTCTGATGGATCACCGAAATCATATGTTGAAGCTTTTCAATATTCAAATCACGAAGGTCATCGCCGTCATAGGTGATACTTCCATCATACGCGGAATAATTGCCAGAAAGCAGCTTAATCAGTGTCGTCTTTCCGCATCCGCTCTGCCCGACGATTGCATATTTCTTATTTTTATGGAGGGTTAAATTTGCGCTTGTCAAGACCGGCTGATTTGCATCATAAGAAAAGGATAAATCCTTAACTGTAATACTATCGGAGAATGAAGGTAAGGCCGCCCCAGTGAACGATGTATCCGTATAATCTGCCAGTTCGTCCATACGCTTAATGACGGGGCTGATACTTTTGATTTTCGGAACATTCTGCATGATCATCATGACCGGGCTTACGAACGTTCCGGAGAGTTGAATCAGCGCGACCAGAGTACCTGCGGTTATTTCTCCCCTGATGATCAGGTATGCGCCTATAAACAGTCCGGAAAACTGAGTGATATAAGCAAGAATCCCGGAAACGCCCTCGTTGAGCGCAAACAGCTTATCGGCCCGGTATTTGGTGCCTGCGGCGGCTGCGTTTTCATTCTTAAATTCTCTTTTTATATGGCCGTCCATCTGATAGGATTTAATAACCTCATAGCCTGAAAAGAAATCCTTGAGCTTTGAAGTGAAAATGGACAACTGCTTTGAAAGCATTTCCTGTCTCGTCTGCAGCGGCTTTCCAATGAGGCCCGGAACCACAAACATGACAATCACACAACCGATCAGACATACGGTAATCAACGGACTGATCTCAAAAAGCATTACAAGCGTTACGATAAACATCACAGCGTATTGCAGCGTCAACAAGGAAGGAATAATGTAGTTCTCTTCGATCAGTTTTATGTCGTTTGTAAAAGCGGAAATATAATCGGCCGTATTGACTCCGGTAAAATCTTGAACATTTCTGCGGAATATGCCATAAAAAGCTTTTTGCCGAAGCATTTTTGTCAGATTGCGGATCAGTCTTTTACTGCATAAGGAATACAGGTAGCTGAGAATGCCCAACAAGAGAATATAAATGACAGAAACCATTAGTATCCTCTGAAAGGCAGACATGTTACCGCTTATAGCGGCATCGATAACCTTTTGCAGGAGTTTCGCGAGAAATACGGCTGCCGCTGAGTTGATGATATTGAATAGCACCGTAATAACCAACAATAGTTTATTTTTCCTGAGACAATCCTTCATAACCTAACCTCCGTATATTCAATAGTTGTCTAACTGGTTCGATTATAATAATATCACCATATTAGTCTATTGTCAACTTTATTAGATTATTATCTAATACTGTAATACAAAAAATATCCCAACAAAAGCGAGGGCACTGAAAAACTAATTTACTATTATTCAATCCCTAAATGATGCTGTTTCAAAGCACAAAATGGAGAGAGATTGTCGAAATCCTCTCCGTTTTGGCATCTAAGTGGGTTTAAAAATAATATAAATTTAAAAAATGATAGTTTTTCAGTGCCCTCACAAAAGCCGGGATATTTTTGCGTTACAGTAGAGTCTGCTCAAGTTCTTCAATCAAATCTTTTATATTATCTTTGTGTAAGTGGTAATATACCTTCCCATCCTTTTTCTCAACACCGACGAAGCCGCAGTTCAGTAAAACATTCATGTGGTGGGACATCGTTGCCGCCGTCAGCCCTAATTGCTGTGCTATTTCCAGATTGTATTTTGGGCTGATTTTCAGAGAAGTGATAATTTCCAGCTTGCTACTGTCGCTCAGTGCCTTTAATTTCAGTAACAGCGATTCTTTAGAATGGAGACGGGCTTTCCCGTCTTTAATCACCATTTCACTGAGCAATCCATAATAACAGCTTTTTTCAAACATCATCTGTGAAACCGGGAATATCAGTGTCGGATATATGCTTGAAGCCTGTGACAGTTTGTCCTTTATTTCATAAAACTTCTTATCGCTATGGTTATTTACAGATGTAATATATTCATCCAACAACTTTTTCATCGGCTTATTTATTTCGCTTACGGCTTTTTGATAGGCTTCCATATTAATGTTTATCGCGTTAATCAGTTGCGTTATATGCTTCTTCGGCTGCTGCATGATGCGCAGCAGTTTCCATTTGGCATTTACCTCAAGTCCGCTTTTTTCCAGAAATTTAATGATATCATCTAATGCTTCAACACTCCCGAATTC
>DATMUM010000100.1:0-25649 GCA_035564175.1 Mobilitalea sp. | reverse complement strand
TTTTAAAAAGTCTTTGTCTTCATTTGTAAGAACAATTGACACAATAATTTTTGACATATTGAACCATCTCTTTTCTGTAGTATGATGATTCAATTATAACACACTTTTTATATATCAACAACTTAATCAATGTTACACTAGAATGGTGGGTTTAAATCTTCTTCGGGAAAAGGATGGGGAGGTAGTTCCGATGAATACGGGAAATATCAAATTCGCCTCCTATCCGACCAACCTTTCCGGTGCCAGCTATCTGGAAAGTAATTTTGATTTATTAGCTGGAGCATTTCCGAAGGATAAAACAGAGCTTGTTCTTGTTGTTGATAATAAAAACCGGATTGAAGATAAGATTGCCACTGAGCTTGGCTTTGATACGAAGGACCTGAATTCCATCAAATTCACCGATCTTATCGGTATCACGATGAAAGCAGTCATGAACAATGATTACTATAAGCCTATAGAAAGCGGCGGTTATACCTTAAATCTGGATTATAAAGCGCTGGCAGAATCGGATAACAATATTACATTAAAAATTGTAGGAGTTATCCGATCCAAGCCAAGTGTTAAATTCCCAGTAATTTCAGAGGGGATCGCCTACAGCGACGAGCTTGCTCAGCGTATTATTGACATTTCCAAGGCATCCGATATCGTGAAGAGCCAGAAAGAGTCTGATGTAAATGTATTAACGATGGAAAAGGTGGATGACAAGACAAAGGACCAGTTGTTAAGCTATCTCGGCGGAAAAGCAACTCCTTATATGATTACCATTTATCCGATCAATTTTGAGACTAAGAATGAAATACTAAGCTATCTGGATGAATATAATAAATTTAGCAACGAAGCTGATAAAATAGTATATACGGATCTGGCAGATACCATCACCGGTATGACCAGCGGTATCATGGATGGTATCACAATGGTTCTGGTTGCATTTTCCTCAACATCATTAATTGTAAGCTTAATTATGATCAGTATCATAACCTATACCTCGGTGCTCGAACGAACCAAGGAAATAGGTATCCTGAAAGCCTTAGGTGCCAGAAAGAAGGATATATCCAGAGTGTTCGATGCAGAAACCTTTATACTAGGAGTTTTCTCCGGAACCTTAGGTATCGCCATTGCCTGGCTTCTGACCATACCAATCAATGCCTTGATTTATAAGGCGACTGAGCTGGAGCATGTGGCGAGACTTCAGATTTCCCATGCTGTCATATTAATCATTGTCAGTACGGTATTAACGATGCTGGGCGGACATATTCCTGCAAGAATTGCAGCGAAGAAAGACGCTGTGGAAGCATTAAGAAGCGAATAACTGTAAAAAGTGGATAACAACAAAAAACGAATAATAATAAAGAACGAATAATAATAAAGAACGAATAACAACAAAGAGCGAATAGCAACAAAGAGCGAATAGCAGCAAAGAGCGAATAGCAGCAAAGAGCGAATAGCAACAAAGAGCAAATAAAAACAAAGTGAGTTAAAAACAAAGTGAGTTAAAACAAAGAGCGTATAAAAACAAAAAGTGTATAACTATATGAATTGTATAGCTATATACCTATAAAGACAAATAACCATAAGAAACAAATAACCATAAGAAACAAATAATTATAAAAAACAAATAATTATAAAAAATAAATAATTATAAGAAACAGATAATTATAAGAAACAAATAATTATAAGAAACAGATAATTATAAGAAACAATGATGATAAAGCTGTTACCGGTAAAAGCTTCTCTTTTGCCGTGTAGCAGCTTTTTATTCGTTTGATAAAATACCTCCTTTTTTATTGCCAAATAAATCGTCAGTTTTGAACTAATTCCTTCGAATTCTGTTATAACAAAGCAGAAAAGCACGTACGATTATTTGCGAAAACTAAGATACTATACGGATGAAGCGATGCGTTTATGTAAACATTATATAAATGTAAATAATTAACATACGTGTAAAAATAACGAAAATGGCTTGATCAACTCCCGTAAATAAGGGTGATGCCAATAAAGGAGGAAATTGTGAAAACTACTAAACAAAAAGGCAAAATTAGTAAAATACTCCGAATTACATTACTATCATTAGCAGGTCTTCTTATTATCAGCGGTATCTCCATATATCTACTCGTTCATAATTATATCAATAAGATGCATCTGGTAAACTCAGGAAATACAGAGCTTAAAACCCTGGAAACCGAGGTTTCATACCAAGAGGAAAGTAGTACAGCAGATACGAATAATCAGGCTGCTGCCTCCGGAACAGTTACTGCAGCCCCCAAGGATAATATTACCTCCCAGCAAACCTTGGCTTCTGCACAGGCAGCGGTTACACAGGAACCCTCGGCCTCTACACAGGCAGCAGCTACTCAGGAACCCATCATTTCACAAAAACCGGTATCTGCGCAGGAAACCTTGGCAACCCAGGGCAATGTTCATCCGGCAGCAGATGGAGCAGAGCTGGATGCAGATGTTACCACGCAGGAGACCACGAATCCGGAGCTGGCTGCCCTTGATAAACGAATTAGCAATAACATATCAGATAATCCAGCTCTCATGGAGGACAAGGAGGTTACCAATATATTATTCATCGGCAGTGACACCAGAAATAACAGTGAGCGAGGCAGGTCTGATAATATGTTGATAATATCAATTAATAAAAAGTCAGAAAAAATCGTAGCGACTTCATTTTTACGGGATATCTACCTTATGATTCCCGGTCAGGATAATAATCGTCTGAAAGTAGCTTATACTTCAGGTGGAGCGGAATTATTATTACAGACCATTCAGCAGAATTTTAAAATAAAGATAGACCGGTATATTATGGTGGATTATTTTTCCTTCATCGATATCGTTGATGGCATCGGAGGAATTACACTGGAAATAAAGAAGAGCGAAGTGAGTAAGATTAATGCCTATATTAAAGAAATCAATGTAATGCTTGGCGAGAAAGAGAATAAAGATTATCTTACAGAAAGTGGAACCTACGTTTTGAATGGTAAACAAGCATTAGCTTATTCGAGAAACCGTTATTACAAACAAAGTGATTTTGTGAAAGAAGGCAAACAGCGGGAAGTACTTCTTGCAATCTTAGATAAATTTAAAAGCCAGAATTTACTGGAGATGAATAATGTGCTTAATATAGTACTACCGCAGATAACAACAAATTTAACGGAAAGTGAAATAATGTCTGTCTTACTAATGGTGCCTTCTTATCTGGAATATAACATTGATACATTAAACATTCCGGTGAAGGGAAGTTATCAAAAAGTAACTTTCAATGGAACACAGGTACTCGGTATCGATTTTAAGAAAAACATTCAGGAACTATATCAGCATATATACGATATCACGAATAAATAATTTCTAATAATTCTTTAAGTTGACACTTCTTTCCAAATATAATATTATTGTACTTATAATTCCTGATGACGGAGGGTTTTCCGGAATACAGGAAGCATAAAATATTAATCAACTTGGAGAGTGAGGCAATTTCAATGCAGAAAAGAATTTTATCATTATTATTAGCATTCATCCTATGTCTGAGCATGACAATGAGTATGAATGCGTCAATAGCGCTGGCAGCAGATGACAGTGCAGATCAGGTAACCGGCCAGACCTATAGCGATTGGGCATTAAATGACCTGATGGTTGGAGATACCTATGGAATTTATCCGTCAAGCTGGTACAGTCTTGATATGACAGCACCTATTACAAGAAGTCAGTTAAAGATCCTGGTATCCGAGCTTCGTCAGAAAATCTTGAAAACAGATAAGATTGTTCAGAATGTGGACCAGATTTATCGTCTTGATAAGACCATGTCAGTTGAGAAGGTTCTGTCCACTTTATATACGATGTTATCCGGTTTTGAGTTTACCACTGATCTTGGCTTACAGGGAAAGACAGCATCAGAGTACATGAAGGATAATGGAATATTCACCGGTGCTAACGGTGAACTTGCCCTTAAGAATACCTGTTCAATCGAGCAGGCTTGTGTATTTGCCACAAGAATTATAACCGTTGTATATGATAAACTGGATGCAGCAAGCAAGGGATTTTTATGGGTTACCAAATCAGGCGGCAATACAGTGTATATGTTGGGTTCCATCCATATGGCTTCTCCTGATATCTATCCGTTAAGCAATGATATCCTGGCAGCGTATAATAGTGCTGATGCTTTAGCAGTAGAGCTTAACCTGTTTGATTTAGAAGGTGCTAATAAGGTAGCTGAACTCGGTGTTTATACGGATGGAACTACCTTAAAAGATCATGTATCTGCAGAAACCTATCAGAAAACGGTAGAGCTTGCAGCAAAGTTCGGCTATCCCGAGGAGCTTATCTCCATGATTAAGCCCTGGTATATCTATCTCATGTTTGCATCTTTAGCACTTACAGACACAGCATCCACCGATGACGCGAGTTCAGCAGCTTCCCTCGGTTTGGATTATAATTTTACAGCTAACGCGCTGATTACGGGTAAACCTATATTAGAAGTCGAAGGCTATGAATATCAGGCGAAGATGTTAGACAGTTTTTCGGCTGAATTGGAGGAATACCTTCTGAATTCTACGATTGATGGAGTTAATGATATCTTGGCAGGAAATTCATCGGAAGGCGCTGATTCTCTTGATGCCATGCTGCAGTTGTGGCATGATGGCGATGTAGAAGCATTTTTAAAAGCTTCTTCCACGGCGGATGAATATCCGGAAGTGTATAGTGAAGAAGCTTCTGCTGAGAAGGCTTTGCTTGATGAATTCACATTAAAATTATTCACTCAGAGAGATGCTAATATGGCTGATTATATTGATGGTTTATTAAAAGCTGAAGGAAGCCATACTTATTTTATCATTGTAGGCAGCGGACATTATATCAGTGATCACAGCGTTCTTGACATTCTTAAAGATAAAGGCTATGAGATCACTCAGATCAAGTAATCTGATTTGAAGTTTTGCTAATGTAGGATTGGATTAATAAATAATTAGAAAAGGACTGTTGACAGGTATGTCTTCAGTCTTTTTTCATAATAATAAATGTAGCCTTTGTGTTATTACTTTGTAAGGTTGATAACTTAACGTAAACATGGTAGAATAAGGTATGTAAGGGTTTTGGAAGTACGAGTTTAACAGGCGGAAAATTAATATGCCTGCGATACAGATAATAGGAATAGATTTGTATATGGTGTTAACTGTATGGATAAATTACATTACTAGTAGGGAGGAACCTATATGACAAACATTAATCAATTATCCAACGGCATTACCGTAATTACGGAAGAATTACCATATCTACGAAGTTCATCCTTTGGTATTTGGGTTAAAGCAGGCTCGGCTAATGAAGATGATAGTAATAACGGAATTGCACATGTTATTGAACATATGTTATTTAAAGGGACGAAGTCACGCAATGCTAAACAGATTGCAGATGAGATGGCGAAAATCGGCGGTAATATGAACGCCTTTACCAGTAAGGAATGTACATCCTATTATGCAACAACCTTAAGTGAGCATCTGATCATCGCAATTGATATCATTTCTGATATGTTGATCAATTCACTGATTGATGAAAAGGCCCTCAAAAAGGAAAAGGGTGTTATTATCGAGGAAATCGATATGTACGATGATTCCCCAGAGGATCTGGCCCATGAGATGCTTCAGCAAAGGGTATGGAAGGATCACCCCTTAGGATATATGATATCCGGAACCAAGAAGGTGGTACGTAAAGTTACCAGGGAACAAATACTTGATTTCATGGATACGTACTACGTTGGTGAGAATATGATTATATCAGTTGCCGGTAATTTTCATAGGAGTGAATTATTAATACTACTGGAAGAAAAATTCGGAGCAATAAAGTCTAGAAGCTTGAAAACCAGGAGTGAAGCAGGAAGACCGGAATATAACAGAGTGGTTTGTAAAAGAGAAAAGGATATTGAACAGATGCACTGCAATATTGCTTTTGACAGCATTTCCTATCTATCTGAGGAACGCTATGTGTTATCCGTCTTAAATTCCATCTTTGGTGGCAGCATAAATTCCAGATTATTTCAGAAAATCAGAGAAAACAGCGGTCTTACCTATTCCATCTATTCCTATGGAAGCTCTTACCGTGAGACCGGATTATTCCATATCTATGCGGCAATGAACCCGGCACAGACGTCTACGGTCATAAAGAAAATAAATCAAATCGTTGCTGAAATAAAGAAAAAGGGGGTTACCTCCGAGGAACTTCTGATGACAAAGGAGCAAATTAAGACGGAGCTTATTCTGGGAAATGAAAGTGCTAAGAGCAGAATGAATTCGAACGGTAAATCAATGGTGAGCAGAGGCCGGATTGTCACGATAGAAGAGTTAATCAATGGTGTGGAAAAGGTAACACTCAGAGATGTCCTTGATTTTGCAAATAAGTATTTTGCACTTGATAAAGCCTCTATCTCGTTAGTCGGCAACCTGAAGGAAATAGATCTTAAAGCTTTAATACTTTAAATATAAGGAGGATTGGACATGAGGTATGAAATCATAGGGGAGCCATTGCCGGTTGTAACATGTTATGTTAATCCGGGTGAAACAATGATTACGGAACGAGGCTCCATGAGTTGGATGAGTCCCAACATGAAGATGGAGACAAGTACAAATGGTGGAATTGGTAAGGCACTTGGAAGAATGTTTTCCGGTGACTCCTTATTCCAGAACAAGTATACTGCAATGGGTGGCGAGGGTCTGATTGCATTTGCCTCCAGCTTCCCAGGCTCTATCAGAGCGCTCAACATTGCTCCCGGTAGCGGTATGATTGTACAAAAGTCAGCATTTTTAGCTTCCGAAACGGGTGTTGAATTATCTATCCATTTTCAGAAAAGATTCGGAGCAGGATTATTCGGCGGAGAAGGCTTCATTATGCAGAGATTATCCGGTCACGGAGTAGCTTTTATTGAAATCGACGGTTATGCGGTAGAATATAACCTTCAGCCTGGTCAGCAGATGGTTCTCGACACCGGCTACCTGGCTGCCATGACGGAAACCTGTACGATGGACATTCAGACGGTTCCAGGAGTAAAGAATATGCTCCTTGGAGGAGAAGGCATCTTCAATACCGTTGTAACCGGTCCCGGAAAGATCATATTACAGACCATGCCGGTTAGCAATGTTGCTGCGACCTTACGTCCCTTCTTCCCATCCGCTAAATAAGTCTGATATTTCATAAATAAGATTCAATATAATAATGAGCCACCGGGAATTCATGATAATAAATGATATCCTGATGGCTCATTCTATTCAAATTTATAATGCCTTTATGCTATCTCAATGGTATAGCTGGCATCAAAAATCACGCCGGCCTGAAGTAGATTACCCCAATCACGGTCCTCCAGTGGCCCCTCAAAATCTTCCGCATCACAGCGTCCATACCAAGGCTCGATACAGATAAAAGGAGCATTCTTCTTGGCAGGGGACCATAAGCCGAAGAGCGGTGCATCAAAGGTTACGGTCAGATAAGGAAGCTTAGCAGGATCAAGCAGGGAAACTTTATGACATTGGTGGCCTTCGATTATGAGTGCATCGTAATCAAACATTCGGGTATCAATCGGCAGGATGCCCTGATCTGTTGATAACAGATTCTGCTGATCCATAGATTTCTCCTTAACCAGACCGGAATCGTTGATATGTAGGTAATGTAGCGGCTTTGTCGTGTCAAAGGACAAATAATATTCCTCCTGGTTATCGGAAGGATCAAGAGGGCAAAGAAAGGCAGGATGACCGCCGATGGAGAAATACATATTGGATTGCCCTTGATTGATAACTCTCCAATAAACCGTTATTTTTCTGCCCACAAGACGATACCCTAATTCCAATCGGAAATTAAAAGGATATAGTTCCTTTGTCTTGTCGTTAGCCTCTAATGAAAACCAGATTTCCTCAGACATCTTCTTAAATACAGTAAATTCCATGTCTCTGGCAAAGCCATGCTGAGTCGCAGGATAAGTTTTACCATGAAAATGATAAGACTTGTCCTTCAATGAGCCGACAAAAGGAAATAAAATTGGTGCATGACGTTTCCAATATGCCGGATCAGCATTCCATAAATATTCCGTAAGGGTTTCATTGTCACAAATCGATACCAGCTCAGCACCAAGATCATCAAATTGCAGGGTTAATGAATCATTTTTTAAAATATGAATTGACATAGCAGCCTCCGAATTACAAATATTAATAATTATTAGTATTTTAACATAGGAAGGAACGAGATTCTATACATAATTTTGTGGCTGAATGATTGGTTATGTTAGCTATAAATATTTTATAGAGTCAGTGAAGTAAAGCATGCAGAATACAATTAATAAGGGGCAACCGCTTCCTGGGGCTTGCCCTGCAGAGCACATTAAAATTCACCTTGTACGGCTGAAGTGATCCCCTTTTGTTAGACAAAAATCTAATGAAAGGGTTCACTTCAGCCGTGCAAGGTGGTTCTTTATACTTTTATGACTGATTAAATAGATGAAGGTCAGCAAATCTAAATGAACTTAATATGCAGTAACAAATCGTTTCAGCTATCAGGGTTCAGTTCCAAGAATCAAAACCCCATCATAATAAACCGTAACATGTGTACTGTCATTATAGGAATAATCATTTGACTGGTTATATGCACTCCAGTCACTCTTGTATACTCTGGTATTAATCGTCAGCGTGGAGCCGGCGGATAATACATCGGTGATAGTCAACTTGATTTCGATATAAGAATCTGCATTATTCTTCGGGCTGCTCATCGAATAAATTGTTCCGTTTACTGAGCTTAAATAGGATACATACCAAGGAGCTTTGTTTAATTGAACTGCGGCTGTATCGCAAGTGAAACTTTCAGCTGCGGTCCCCTCTTTGGTATAATAATAGCGGATTGTAAGCTTGGATAGGTTGATATCGCTGCCGCTGATATGCTTAATTGTAATGTTGTTTGCTATTGTATTCGTAGAAGCTGATCCATTTCCTGAATTCGTTAATGTCAGAGTAATATTACCGGTCGGTGTGGGTGTTGGGGTAGGGGTAAGACCGGAAGTAGGAGTAGGGGTGGGTGTCAGCGTTGGCGTAGGTGTTGTCGTAGGAGTAGGTGTTGTCGTAGGAGTAGGTGTTGGCGTAGGTGTAATTGTTGGTGTAGGGATAATGGAAGGAGTAGGAGTAATAGTAGGCGTAATTGTTGGAGTAGGTGTAATTGTTGGAGTAGGTGTATTTGTAGGTGTCGGTGTTGGAGTTAAAGTGGGATTACTGCTTCCGAAAACAGGCAATTCATCCAAGGTAATGACCGCATCACTGTTGTATACTTTATAAACCATCGACGGCTCCGTATAAGTACTGCCAATAGCTCCCGATGAATTAATGATATAATCCCCATACCATACTCCAAACCATAGCCAATAGGTGTTATCCCTTACCATCAGATCGGGATCCATCATAACACCATTTTCACTTAAGGTAGCCATCTTAGTGCCATTGGAGTAGTTTACTGTCTTCGTAAACTGATCCGATTGAACGCTATAGTTATAGTTTGCTGCATATATATCAGTACCGGCAATATCGCAATACGCATCACCCGGATACCAGTCAGCATTTTGACCATTCCATACCCAGATCAGGTTGTTTAAATGATGATAATAGGTTTGCCGGTTGAACATCAGCTTATATAGCCAAAGGTAAGCAGAAGCTCCTTTCGCACCCCACCAGAACCAGCCGCCGCTAGCCTCATGAAGTGGCCTCCAGAGTACGGTTACGCCTGCTTGCTGTAAGGTATTCAGATAGCCGGAGATTACATCAATGTCGCGCACCAGAAGATAGCATTCTTCTGAAATCTGCCCGGCATCATACATGGTTTTTATTTCACTCAACGATTTTGTGCTGATATCATAGGTGGTAACAGCTTTTGATAAGTCAAAGGAAGTATTATTTGTGTAGAAGGAAGCTCCACCCTTAGGGGCATGCCAATGCCACTGGAAGGAGGTCAGGCCTCCCTTTTGATTCCATTGAAGGGCAAGATTCACCTCCTCCGAAGATTGCCACGAACTGGCAGGGGAACAGAAGATCAAATCAAACAGACGGACTGCCGGATATTTCCCCGTATAATTGTAAATGGATTCAACCTCGGTGTTGGCATTCAGCGTACAGGTCTGGCCTGATAAAGTATGCTTGCCATAAATACTTTTAAGATAAGCCATGATATCTTTGGTTTTCTGATTGGCATTCGGATTAACCAGTGTAGAAGTTGCACTGGAATATACGGATGCAGGTACTCCGGAGCCGTCTTCAATCAGAATGTAATCTAAATCAAACCAACCCCAGTTCTCTTTGATTGATAAGGTGACCGTTCCTGCTTCCAGGTAAATACTTTCCAGGACAGTATCATGCCATGCTCCGTCACCAGTGCTGTAGATCGTTCCCGCCTGTGCACCGTTAATATAAAGATAATTTTCCTTATAGCTGTCCGACGCAGTCCGGATGGTAAAAGTATAGTGCTGTGTAGCAGGAAGTGTTACCTGCATTGACCAGGAGTTGCTGCTTGACTGTGTAAATCCGGTTACATAGCCCGTTCCGCTATAGCCCGACCGTGTGGAAGCAGCTTTCACACTGCCTGCCATTACTGCGTTCTCAGCTTCCAGTTTACTTGAAAAATCTACTGCTGCATATGCCTTTGGAAGCTTGCTCTCATTTGTAGTCCAAATTCCTTCGCATAATCCTGTCGTATTGCTGATGAGCGTTATTATAATTAACCCCATAAGCAGCTTCATTAGTATTGATCCCTTTTTAAAGCTTTTCATACTTAACCCCCTATAATTAAGATTGATTTATACTCCGGACCTATGATTGCCACAAGACCGGTGATAAAACATATGGTAATTTGGCGATTCCCATATGCCTTGTCCATATTAAGCTTTATTAAATCATATTTGCATCCTGTGGAATGTATGATAAATATATTTTAAAATAGTAAAACTAAGCTTTCGAAGCATTTAAAATCTATATTATTAGATTATAAATTGTTTAATTTCATAGAATTATATGGTATATAAAGGTAAAATATGGTGGCAATTTTAAGCGAAATAATATATAATAACACCAAGCATTAAGGTGTTTGAAATTGCGAACGATTTTGTTCTATAATGGAGCAATCGTTGTTGTCTATGAAATAAAATAAATTATAACATAATGCGAGGTGTAACATGATAGAGCAACTATTTTCTTTAAAAGATGGTAAAAGAGTTTTTATGCGTTATTATAATGACTTACCAAATGCGAAAACTATCTTATATTTACACGGTGGGCCAGGTGATAACTGCGAGAATTTTAATTGTGCTGCACATAATCTTTCAAACAATTTTAATATTGTAATGATTGATCAAAGGGGTGTGCTTCGTTCTGACAGAGTTGAAGAAAATGAACCATTAAGTGTTCCAATACTGATAGATGATTGTGAGTATATAAGAACACAATTACAAATAGAAAAGTGGATATTGATTGGACATTCTTATGGCGGATTTTTATCTCTTCTATATTCATATCTATATCCGGCTTCCGTTGATAAAGTAATCTATGAAAATCCTAGTTGGAGCAGTTTGGATGCTATAAAAACAATACATAGGAATACATCAGAGTATCTTCGCACAATAAAGGAATTTGAATTAGCAGATAAAATAGATATGACTGTCGCTACCTGCGATGATTTCGAAAAACTAATTCAATTACAGTTGGAAACACCTGAAAAATATCGCGAGCGAGTATACTACAATAAAGCTTGGACTACAGAAATAATAAAGTATTGTTCATTGCAAAATATCACTAGTGATCAATGGGAAAACAGTAACATCCATCATAAGCGAATTATTAATGACAAAATAAATTATGAATATACACTGCCATATCTTAAGAAAATAGTTTGTCCTTCCATGCTAATCAGAGGGGATCATGATCCTGTGATGAGTAAAGAATTCCAAGAATACTTTATAGCCAACTCACCTGATGGAGAGCTGATAGTTATTCCAGACTGTGGGCATTATGTACATACAGATGATGTTGTAGCATTTTGTAAAAGTATTGTAGATTTTTGTATGACAGAATGAAGTTTGAGAGTTGATATGGTGTTATGCAAATAATGAATGAAAGTTACATAAATTGTTGTTCCTCAGGAGGAACAGAATTTCATATTGTAAACTTATAAATTATTTTGGAGGTAAACATGATTATACATAAAATACCGTTGAAATCTTTTCTGATGTACGGGAATGTATCCAGCAGCATATCAGTTAATGAAATACATATGACTACAAACAAAACAATAAACACATTGTTTTCAAGAACAGATACACCTATCAGGTCATATATCTATTTGCCTGATAAGTACAAATTACCATTCCGTATTGACATGACAGTTAAAATCGACGCTCCCGCTATGTATCTCATCATTGGTAATGGGCATATCGGCATTGGTACGGATGGTATGGATAATCGCAGCATTACATCAATTGCGGGTGAAGAATTTAAACCACGAAAGAGCAGAGCCAACAATAATATTATCATGGGTGAGTTTGCACAGATATCAGCGATTTATGGCCGCAAAGCAATGCAACTGATCATAAACGGCGAAAGCCGATATTATAGTACAAAAGATCCGTACATCAAATCGCCGTTACTTGATACTAAATTCCGTGATGGTTTCGAATTCAAACTGGCTTGTGATAAAAGAACTTCATTAACTTTAGCGGCTTTTACAATTACTGAGTATGAAGATTCAGAACCTGAATTTATGCCAGAATCTACAGATGAGCTGCCGCCACCCTGCTTATCAGCAGCGGATAAACCTGCAATAGAATACTGCACACAAGGCTTAAAACCAGAACTTCAACAGGCAATTTTTGATACTGATAAGTATCTGCTTGAAACCTTGAAGAAGAGCATGAAATTTAAACGTAAGATAGAAGGTGGATACCCTTGCGGAAAAATCACTTATGTGTCTCCATTCGGATTTTCATATAAATTAAATATTTCTGGCCATACCATGACTCATTCGATGGGCTGGATTGGATATAATACAAAACGGGAGCAGGAGAAATATGGCGGTTATAAAAAGGCCGATTACTCTATTGCTACATTAGAAAAGCTAGCTGAAACATCTCCCGAATTTGCCAATGAAATCTTTTTTCGTATGAAGGAGTGTGCAGGCTGCTATGGTGGTTGTATGCACTTAAGCCATTATGAGTATAAAGGGGAGAAAAAGATATCATGTGGTGGGAGCATACACTTTAAAATGTTTCCCTCTGAACTTGCAGATGCGAGAAAAGTAATTGAGGCAATAAATGAAATTGCACAGGCGGATACAGCGGTATAAACATAATACGAAATGGGATGAATTCAATATAATATCTATCAAATCGGAATGATTAAAGACAAGTTTATGTTTAAATAGTATATGATGATATGATGGTAAAATGAGTTTGAAATAAACATAAGAAGATAAGAGATTCCATACAAGTAAGCGAGGATGAAACTTATAAAAAATGTAATTAAAACCGGAAAATATGAAACTGGTTCAGAAGAACAGAAAAATAACTTTATACTTTGTTTTGGAAGTGAGAATACACAAGAAACCTTTGATATTTACTTTCATTGGTATAATGTAATACATGAATTTGGTCATATTCTCTTTTCCATGAAAGAGCACCCATTCACAATAACCGATGAAGAGCAGTTAGTTAATAACTTTGCAGTAGCTTACTGGAAGTATTATGATATGAATGGCAATCTTATTCAATTTTTGCGGAAACTCACGTCTGCGGAAACTCAAGAGAATATCATCTTGACAATATATGAATGAATGCTATAATAAAATTTAATAACAATCCATTATACTTATTTTTCGAAATAAGGAAAACGATGAAGAGACGAGTAATATGTGAAGCCATTACAGAGAGAGATATGATTTGGTGTGAATATCTTATTGGACGGCATATGAAAACTAACTCTGAGTGACCCCAATCCGGTCCGGTGATTCCGTTATCAATCAGAATGAAGTGGGTGTCATACACCAAAAAGGGTGGAACCGCGACGTAAATCATACGCTCGTCCCTTTCGATTACAGGATATGTAAGTCGAAAGCGATGAGTTTTTTTATGCTTATAAATATCTTGTAGACAGCGAAAGAAGAACGCTTTCGTAGTGTGAAAGATTAATCTTTCACACGGAAAAAGCCACTTACGTGCCTTTTTCAGATTATTTTTACTGCGACACTGCGGAATGGAAGAAATGTGAAAGAAGGAAATCTTCACATAGAAATGTCCACTTAAGTGTCTCATCAAATTATATTAGCCGCTAACGCGGCGGAATGGAGGATTATATGAAGATTACTTTAAAAGACGGCTCTGTGAAAGAGTACGACAAATCAATGACAGTGTATGAAATTGCAAGTGATATCAGTGAAGGTTTGGCAAGAATGGCATGTGCCGGTGAACTGAACGGTAAGGTGGTGGATCTTCGAACCGTTGTTGATAAGGACAGCGAATTAAATATATTAACCTTTAACGATGATGCAGGTAAGGCTGCATACCGCCATACAACCTCCCATGTACTTGCCCAGGCAGTGAAGAGATTATACCCGAATGTGAAGCTTGCAATCGGCCCTTCCATTGATACCGGTTTCTATTATGATTTTGATATCCCGTCCTTTGACCGAGCAGCTCTGGATGAGATCGAGAAGGAAATGAAGAAGATCATCAAAGAAGGCGATGATTTGGTTCGTTTTACTTTACCCCGTGCTGCAGCTATTGCTTTAATACAGGAGAAGGGTGAGCCTTATAAGGTTGAGTTGATTGAAGACCTTCCGGTGGATGCAGAGCTTTCCTTCTATCAGCAGGGTGATTTCGTTGATCTCTGTGCAGGACCTCATTTAATGAGTACGAAGAACATCAAAGCTTTTAAGCTGATTTCCTCCTCAGGTGCATATTGGAGAGGTTCAGAGAAGAACAAGATGCTTACCAGAGTTTATGGTACCGCATATACCAAGAACGCAGAGCTTGACGAATATCTTGCTCACCTTGAGGATATCAAGAAGCGTGACCATAATAAATTAGGTCGTGAGATGGAAATCTTCACAACCGTTGATGTTATCGGTCAGGGTCTTCCGCTCCTGATGCCGAAGGGTACCAAGATGATTCAGACTCTTCAGAGATGGATTGAGGATGAGGAAGACAGACGCGGTTATGTAAGAACCAAGACTCCTTTGATGGCTAAGAGTGATCTTTATAAGATCTCCGGTCACTGGGATCATTATAAGGAAGGTATGTTTGTACTTGGTGATGAGAAGGTGGATAAGGAAGTATTTGCTCTTCGTCCGATGACCTGTCCGTTCCAGTATTATGTATATAAGGCAAGCCAGAGATCCTATAGAGATCTGCCGATTCGTTACGGTGAGACATCTACACTGTTTCGTAATGAGGACTCCGGTGAAATGCACGGCTTAACCCGTGTTCGTCAGTTTACGATTTCCGAAGGTCACCTGATTGTAAGGCCGGATCAGATGGATGCAGAGTTCAAGGGATGTCTTGATCTTGCAAGATATTGTTTAAGAACCTTAGGCTTAGAAGAAGACGTATCTTACCGTCTGTCAAAATGGGATCCGAACAATAAAGAGAAATATATCGGTACCGAAGAGGTATGGGAAGAGACCCAGGGCAGAATTCGTAATGTACTGAACGAACTTGGAATTCCATTTAAGGAAGAAGAAGGCGAAGCAGCTTTCTACGGACCGAAGGTTGATATCCAGGCCAAGAACGTATACGGTAAAGAAGATACCATGATTACAATCCAATGGGATGCTATCTTAGCAGAACAGTTTGATATGTATTATGTAGATCAGAACGGTGAAAAGGTTCGTCCTTATATCATCCACAGAACCAGCATGGGCTGCTATGAGAGAACTCTTGCATGGCTGATTGAAAAATATGCCGGTTTATTCCCGACCTGGTTATGTCCGGAGCAGGTAAGAGTATTACCAATCTCTGAGAAATATCATGACTATGCGAATAAGGTTAAAGATGAATTAGCTGGAAATAATGTTCTTGTTACAGTAGATGAGAGAGCAGAGAAGATCGGCTATAAGATCAGAGAAGCAAGACTTGACCGTATTCCTTATCTCTTGGTTGTTGGCCAGAAGGAAGAGGAAGAAGGCGTTGTATCTGTAAGAAGCCGTTATCTTGGTGACGAAGGACAGAAGCCTTTATCAACCTTTGTTGATGATATCTGCAAAGAAATCAGAACCAAGGAAATCAGAAAAATCGAAGTAACTGAAAATAATCAATAATTATATGGCCGGCGCACAGAGATGTGAGCCGGTTTTTTGCGGCTTAAAAAAGGTTCTTATGCAATTTGCAATTAATGAAAATCTGGTTGAGGTTCAAGCCATTAAAGTAAAAATGAATATATAGCACCCATATTCAGGGCATAGACTAAATCTTGCAATACCTAAACCAAATTTTTAATATAAAATATAAAGGAGATTATAGGATGAAAAAATCAGAAATAGCAAAAAGAATCTATACCACAGCTCATTTAACCGGAGAGTTTAACTTGCGATCGGGTCAGATTTCAAACGAATATTTTGATAAATATTTATTTGAAGCTGAACCTGAGTTATTGGGACAAATCGCAAAGCTGATGAAATCGCTTATACCGGATGATACGGAATTATTAGCAGGTCTTGAGATGGGGGGAATTCCTGTTGTTACTGCATTATCAATTGAAAGCTGCATAAAAGCAGCTTTCATACGCAAAAAAGCAAAAGAATATGGGACCTGTAAGCTGGCAGAAGGAGCTGAAGTGGACGGTAAGAAGGTCTGTGTAGTTGAGGATGTTGTAACAACCGGCGGACAGATTATTGAAAGTGTTAAGGAACTACGTAACAGAGGGGCTATAATAGATACTGTATTATGTGTTATAGAAAGAAGTCCGAAAGCCGTTGAAATGCTTTCTGCCGAAGGACTTCAGCTAAAATCGGCATTTACCATGGAATATATCAGAAATGAGATAGAATAATGATTAAACCTTAATATACAAATTTCATCTTGACTCTGCCCTTGGGATATAGTTTACACTAAATTCAAAAGGGAGGACTGCTTTATGTCTTTATTCAAGAAAATGATAATAAATCGTATCGGGTTAGTCGTTCTGACCATTGGTTTCAGCGTTCTTTCCATAGTAATTTCTCTGTACTGGAATACTCAGCTTAGTTTTATTATTAATACATTCAATCACAAAAATAATGTCTCCGTACAGATGATAGTTACAGCAGCATTGACTATGCTTGTTAGCGCTGGGATAGCTTTTGCTATGGGGATGTGTTCCAGCTGGACATGTGAGACAATGGCCCATGACCTACGTATGGGATATGTTAAGCATTTTTCAATTATGTCAATTACGGAAATAGAGAATATCAATGCCGGAGAGCATCTTTCCAAGCTTCAGAATGAGATTAGTGAGGTATCGGGTTATTTACGCAGCAATTTATTTTATATCATGGATGATCTTATCCGTTTTACAGGAACCTTGATATGGATGCTTGTGCTTAATCCAAAGCTGACATTATTAGCCAACGCACCTGTAATTGTACTCCTGTGGTATACGGTTTTTTCCAGCCGGATCATCAGTGGAGCGGCGCAGCAAAGCCAGCAGTCGAATATGCATATGAATGGTTTTACAGATACACTAATCACAATTTTTCCAATCATACGCCTGTTTAACGCGTCAAACCTAATTCAAAAGAAATACTGCGCAGTCCTTGATCAATGGGAAGCGGCGAGCATTATCGAAGAGCGTAAACGAGCTAAGCTTATGTCCTTGTCGGCTTTCTTATCAACATTTCCTCTGGTACTGCTTTTCCTGGTCGGCGGATTGCAGGTTATTCGGGGGGAGACAACGCTTGGTACATTGTATGTTTTTATTAATCTTTCAGAAAACGTGTCCGGCGTTATGATGAATATGCCGGGGAGGATTGCAGGTTTACGACGCTTCGCTGTGAATGTGAAAAGACTGCAACCATCGGTCTTGTTAACAGATAGGAGGCGCTTCAATGAGTATACATATTGAAAGATTAACTTTCTTCTATGGTGATAAAGAAGTTCTTCATGAGATTGAATTAAAGGTCAGGACCGGCGAAAACATAGGAATAATCGGAGTCAGCGGGGGAGGGAAAAGTACTCTGCTTAAATTACTGTCCGGCTTATATGCTCCGCAGACTGGTATTGTTGAAGTTCAGGGAGAGAGGATACCGGAGGAAATCCGCAGAAACGTCGCCATGGTTATGCAAAACGCTCTGTTGTTTCCCGCAAGCATAAGGGAAAACATCACATGCGGACATTCTATGAACGAAGAAGTAATCAGGAAAGCTTGTAAGGCAGCGCAATTGTCCGAGTGGATTTCTACGTTGTCGGACGGTATGGATACCTTTGTCGGCGAACGCGGCGGTAAGGTCTCAGGCGGTCAGTCACAGAGGATAGCGATTGCTCGAGCCATAGCCAAAGACGCGCCAGTTGTATTATTAGATGAGGCAACCTCAGCACTCGACGGTGATACCGGCAATGCCGTTTTATCCGCTCTTGAGCATCTTATGAAAGGTAAAACTGTGGTAAGTGTCAGTCACCGCCTGGAAATGCTGAACAATTGTGACCGTATTTACCGGTTGGAAGGAGGGCGGCTCTATGATGCGTGATCTGCGAAAATTATTCAACATGACCGGTGAATGGAAACGGTTCCTGATTCTTTTACTGCTAAGATGCCCTTTCGAAGCGTTACGGACAATGTTACAGGCAAGTTTTTTACAATTTTGTTTTAACGCAATAAATCAAGGAAGCCTGGGGAAATTATATTGGGCTTGCGTATTATTTGGTATTGGAAATATGTTTCTTTTTCTATATAATGGTACTGTATGGACGATGTTTGCTACTTTTGTCACGAAGTGGGTCGGTGCGATACGTAAAGGAGTGTTCAGTCATATTTCAAAGTTATCTTTACAGCGACTGGAAGCGCAATCCTCCGGCGATTGGTTTACCCGTCTGAATGCTGATGTGCAGTCTGCATCAGCAATATTGAATCAGCCCTTACATTTGCAGCACGCTTGCGTATCAATTGTAAATATAGGTATTTCAGCCTTAGTCCTAATAACAATAAACCCTACAATTTTTGCGCTGGTAATCCTATTCCTGATACCACACCTGCTTATTAGCCAGCTTTATATTATCAAACCCATGACAAAAATGTCGATGGACGCACAGGAAGCCACCGCAAAGAATACCGCTGACATGAATGCTGTTATAACTTGCGCAGATATTGCAATTTTGTATGATGCACAAGGATTTCTTCTGGATCGATTTGAGAAAAGTAGTCTGAACCTGCGCAGAGCTAACATGAAAATCAGAGTACACAGTGCTATTGGCAATGGCTTATTGCCCATAATGGGCATGAGTGGATATCTTGTCCTTTTGCTTGTCAGTGCAATTTGGATAAAAGCCGGGAACATGACCTTCGGCGAACTCACGGCAGCATTCCAATATAGAGGCGGCATATTAGTGGGCACCATGATGCTTATTAACAGTTTAATGAACATCAAAACCGCTTTAGCAGGTGCCAGGCGTGTAAATGGAATTATGGATATACCACTGGAGGAATAAACTTATGGAAGAACCGTTAATGAAAATAGGTGAGATAGCAGCATTTTTTAACGTATCCGTAAAAGCGATACGGTTATATGAGAAAAAGGGTATCATTGTGCCAGCGAAGACTGATCCTGCAACAGGATACCGTTATTATACAGTCGATCAGGTTCAAACATTGAATGCCCTGCTGGAATTAAAGGCGCTTGGTTTTTCCTTATCCGAGATCAAGAATATCATATCGGGTGGAATAAGCAATCATGACCTTACAATGGCGCTTACCCGTAAACGGATTGCATGGCAGGAAGCCATATCTGTCGCTGAAAATAAAATAGACGCAATTAATAAAATAACCGAACGTATCTCTAAATCACAGGAGGCGGTAAAGCTTCAAGAACTGACGGATGAACAGCGTGCTTGGCTGCTGGTAAAAATGGTGTGTGTCGAAGATATACACGGTCAAAGTATTTTAAGTGAAGCTTTATGGCTGTGATGGCAAATGTAAAGTTATATGGGAGAAAAAATGAAATTGACAAATATAATAATTAGTCATTCTTTTGCTTGGAGATCTTTAAATAAGAAATATTAAGGACATAATATACTTAAATGAGATAAATGACAATTCTTGTTTAAGCCTTTAAAGGGCAGAAGGGAGATTAACATGTCAAGCAGCAGCAAGATGAAAAGCACAAAGAATCATAAAAAAGAAGATGGAACCTTTCATACGAAACATATCAAACATGATCCGCAAGCAGAAAGTGCCCGAGCTGTATTCGGAATGAAGGATAATAAGCCATATGATACTGATAAAAATATAAATGATTAAAAGATTATAGATAGCAATGAAAACTTATACTGCTTACCTGATGAAAGCCTTCGTTTATTAAGTGCCTCCCTAGGATAAAATATCATCCAATTCAGAGATCACTTCATAAGCAGAGGCTTTTAATTAATAATAACTTCATTCATATTAATGAAGGTATTGTCAAGGAAGCTCTTGACAACGGCGGCCCTTGAGTTATATGATTGCTTAAACATAGTTACGCACATGGATTTCATGTGCCTGAAAGGAAGGATATCATGAATAATTATCATATTGAGACAAAATGTATTCAGGAAGGTTATCAGCCGAAGAATGGAGAGCCGAGAGTCTTACCGATTTATCAAAGCACGACTTTTAAATATGATTCCTCCGAGCATGTAGGGAAGCTTTTTGATTTAACAGAAGAAGGTTTCTTCTATACCAGACTCGCTAACCCAACCGTTGATTGTGTAGAACGTAAAATAGCTTCTTTAGAAGGTGGAGTAGGTGCAATGTGTACTTCCTCCGGCCAGGCGGCAAGCTTAATCGCTGTTTTAAATATCTGCAGCTCAGGAGATCATATGATTTCTTCAAGTACAATATACGGCGGAACCACCAATTTATTTGCGGTGACGCTGAAAAGAATGGGTATTGAAGTAACCTTTGTTGACCCGGATGCACCCATCGAAGAGCTGCAGAAGGCAGTCAGAGAAAATACAAAGCTGGTATTTGCCGAGACAATTGCCAATCCTGCACTGATTATTACGGATCTCGAGAAATTCGCCACCTTAGCACACAGCAACAACATTCCGTTATTCGTAGATAATACCTTTGCGACTCCGATTAACTGCAGACCGATTGAATTCGGTGCAGATATCGTCCTGCATTCCACCTCCAAATACATGGACGGACACGCAGTATCCCTGGGCGGTGTCATCATAGACAGCGGTAATTTTAACTGGGATAATGGTAAATTCCCCGGCTTATCCACTCCGGACGATTCTTATCATGGAATGGTTTATACAAGGGACTGCGGCAGAGCTGCCTTCATAACAAAGGCAAGAGTACAGCTGATGAGAGACCTTGGATCAACCCCTTCTCCGAATAATGCATTTTTATTGAACTTAGGATTGGAGACACTTCACCTGAGAATGGAACGTCACTGCTACAATGCGCAGAAAGTAGCTGAATACTTAGAAAATAATGATAAGATCGCCTGGGTGAATTATCCCGACTTAAAAAGCAATAAATATTATGAAAGTGCAAAGAAATACCTTCCCAAGGGTTCCTGCGGCGTTATTTCCTATGGTATTAAGGGTGGAAGGGAAGCTGCTATCAAATTCATGGATAGCTTAAAGCTTGCAGCCATCGTGGTACATGTCGCAGATAACAGAACCGGTGTATTACACCCGGCAAGCACGACTCACCGCCAGTTATCCGACCAGCAGCTGGTGGATGCGGGCATTACTCCGGATCTGATCCGCATGTCCATCGGTATTGAAAATGTTGATGACATTATTGCAGACATTGAGCAGGCATTAGCGAATCTTTAATTACATACCAATGATTAAAAACTCCACATTTTCGTGCACGAAATGTGGAGATATCTTTATATCGATGTAGTATCCTTTAGTCAGAAAGGAGAGCTTGAAAAGCATTTCAACCGGCAAAAGCATGGTAATATGCTTTTCGCTCATAGCTGCCTTGCGGCAGCATGGAGGTAAACAGATGGATTGGTTACAACGAATGAACCAGGCGATGGACTATATCGAGGATAACTTAAGCGGGGAGATCGATTATGAAGCTGCGGCACGGAAGGCCTGCTGTTCTTCCTATCATTTTCAGAGATTGTTTGCTTTTATCACCGATACTCCCTTATCCGAGTATATCAGAAGAAGAAGGCTTACTCTTGCGGCCTTTGACCTTCAGAACAATAGCAAAGTCATCGATGTTGCATTGAAATACGGATATAACTCGCCAAATTCCTTTGCCCGTGCCTTTGAAATCATGCATGGGATCACACCTAGTATGGCGCGCAGGAAGGGTGTGACACTCAAAGCTTATTCCAGACTTTCCTTTCATATATCGATTAAAGGAGATGTAGTGATGAATTACAGAGTTGAAGAGAAGAAACCCTTTCGAATGTTTGGCGTCGAGAAAACCTTCAGTGTCATTAATGGCCAGTGTTATAAGGATATACCTGAATTCTGGCTGGATGCAATGAAGGACAAAACCCTGGAAAGAATATTGAACCTTGCCAGTAATAAGCCAAGTACCATTACCGGCGATATCTACGGTAATGAGGATAAAATGATCAATGCTGCCATGTACGGGCATAAAAGTGATGGAACCTTAAAATATATGCTCTGTGCATATACCCCGGATCAAGAGATACCTAAGGAATATGTACAATTAGAGGTTCCGGCATTAACCTGGGCGATTTTTCCGACTGAGAAGCACCAGATGCATCAGACGACGGAGTTAACACAGGATATCTGGAAGCGAATATACGCAGAGTGGTTTCCTTCTTCCGGTTATGAGCATGCAGATGCTCCGGAGTTTGAGATGTATTATAATGTGGGAAATGACCAATACATTGTAGAGGTATGGATACCGGTAATAAATAATAAAAATTAATATATCTTAATTTTTATGCAGCACATTTGACTTGACATAGATAGCCGAATGTGCTGATTTTTTTGCCTCTTAATAGAAATTTCATTGGCAGAAGTTACATAAAAATCTGTTTCAATTAGGTAGTTTTTACATAGACACTGCTTATTTTATACACTATAATAGATTTAATAAAGCTAATTTTGCTATTATATTACAGTTTTTCCTTATTTAATTACATTTAATGACAGGAATCGACGAATAAAATACGAAAGAGTGGAAGGCCTTAGTCCAGGCTGATTAGGGAGAACGAATGAATAGTATAAAGACCAAAGGATTGGTATTTTCATTTGCTGTAATATTTTTTGCTATCTTCACATTAGGATTTAGTGCATATTATCGTTTTAAATTTATACTTATTGACGAAGTGAATAATGCAGTCGTCAGGGTCGCCCAGGAATCAGCCGATCATCTTAATAATTATATCAATCAGTTTGTTAGTCCCCTTGTTGGTCTTTCCAACGACGCGGATATCCAATCTATGGATTGGGAGAAACAAAAAGAGGTAATTTCAGCTCAGGTTAATCCAACCTATCTGAATGTGGCAGTTGTTGATTTGAATGGAACAGCACATTATGTTGATGATTCGACGATTGATATCAGTGACAGAAATTATGTGAAAGAAGCCTTATCCGGTAAAATGGCATTTTCAGAAGTTATCATCAGCAGGAAGACAGGGACACCGGTAATTATGGTTGGTGTACCGATTTGTAAGAACGGTGTAATTCAGGGAGCTTTAATAGCAAGGCTGGATGTTGATTTCCTGCAGAACTATGCGATGACCCGCGGATATGGGGAAAATGGAAGAGCCTATATCATCAGCGATGAAGGAACCTTTATCTCCCGACCTGAGACGGACGAACATGATCAAATTTTTAATTTATTCGATATTGCAGCAGCAGATGACCGCTATACTTCTTTTTCCGAATTTATAAAGCAGTGCGATACCAAGACCTCCGGTTATGGTCAGTATGTCTTTGAAGGAAAGCACATCCTTATGGGATATGCTTCTGTAGATGAAACTGACTGGAAAATCTATATCGGCACTTACGAGGATGAGACACTGAAAAGTCTTGTCGGACTCAGGCAGATGATTTTCACCATCATGGCAGTAACGCTTCTGGTTAGCTCAATCGCAGCTTACATATTTGTAAATAGATTTTCCAGATCCATCATAGAGCTGGATGCATTATTTGAGCAGGGAGCTAAAGGTAATCTGACGATACGCTTTACTCCAAAATCAAAGGATGAAATTGGACGTGTAGGTATCAGTTTTAACCGAATGATGGATAAAATCAAGACATTGACACAATATGATCCTTTAACGGCATTACTGAACCAATATGTATTGGAAAAGGATATTGAAACCTTGGTACATAGCGACGAGCAGCAGGACTTTTCATTGATCATGATCGCGATTGATAAATTTGGTTTCATTAATGAAGCATATGGTTATCCTACGGGTGATGCCATTCTTTATGAGGTCGCAAGAAGAATATCCAGCTGCGCTACAGGAACTTACCAGGTTTATCGTTACAAAGGGGATGAATTTGTCGTCCTGAGTAAGGATAACATCAGTGAAGGTGAGATTTATCAGAAAGCTCAGAATATCTTAGCTCTGTTACAAGACAGTTATCAGATAGGTGGTAAGATCATTCATATTAACCTTAACCTGGGGTTATTTACCTGGAACGAGGATACCAGGTCGGAGGAACCGCTAAAGGCGGTAACTCACGCTAAGAATTATGCAAAATACCTTGGCAGCAATCAGATCCAGAGATTTGAACAGCATATTTATAAAAAATTATTAATCATGAATGAGCTGCAGGCGGATATCCTTCAGGGAGTAAGGGAAAATCAGTTCTTCCTGGTATACCAGCCACTGTTTTATCTGCATAATGAAAACATTTCGGAAATAGAAGCCTTAATCCGCTGGAACCATCCGGAAAAAGGATTGCTTTATCCGGATCAGTTCATAGAGCTTGCTGAACAGGCAGGGACCATCGTAAATATCGATTACTGGGTAATGGAAGAGGCCTGCAAGCAGTTGAGAGTCTGGATGAATCAAAAGAAAGCTCCGGTAATCTTATCGATTAATATATCTGCGAAATCCTTTGAGACAAAAAGCTTTATTCCGGATCTGATTGAAATGATCAGAAGATTTGATGTTGACCCAACCCTGCTCCAGCTAGAGATAACGGAACGTATGGTAATCAAGAATGTCGATGAAAGTATCATTAAGCTGAATGTACTCCGGGAAATGGGAATTCATGTGGCAATTGATGATTTTGGCATAGGTTATTCCTCACTGAGTTATATTGTAAGGCTTCCGATTGATAGTATAAAAATTGATAAAGCCTTTGTACAGAATATTGACTCCAGTAAGGAAGCCAAGGCCATTGTTTCTTCCATCATTAATTTGTGTAAGACTTTGAATTACAGGGTGATAGCAGAAGGGATAGAGAACAGTTTGGAACTGGAATATTTGAGATTTAACCAATGTGATATCGGGCAAGGATATTATTT
>DATMUM010000099.1:0-4749 GCA_035564175.1 Mobilitalea sp. | reverse complement strand
TACGCAGTCCTTATTTGCCATAGGAACCGGAGGATGGTTTGGTATGGGGTTAAACCGTGGACGTCCAACAGACATCCCGGTTGTGGAAAGCGACTTTATTTTCTCTGCGATATCGGAGGAACTGGGTGGGTTATTTGCTATCTGCATCATACTGATTTATGCCAGCTGTTTTGTAATGTTCATCAATATGGCTCTGGAGCTGGAGGACCAGTTTTACCGCCTGGTATCCATCGGTTTCTCGGTTATGTTTGTGTTCCAGGTCATCTTATCCATTGGAGGAGTAATCAAATTTATCCCTTCAACCGGAGTGACACTGCCGCTTGTCAGTCAGGGAGGAAGCTCTGTATTTACGACCATCGTTATGTTCATGCTGCTTCAAGGTGTATATATGAGAGATAAAGCTTTGAAGAAGGAAGCAGAAAATGCAGCAGAATATGCAGCAGTGAATACAGCAGTTGATATGGAGGGCAGGTAATGAAACTATTTACGTACAAAGATCCGAAGAAAGCGATTTTTAATACCATCTATATCTTTTTGGGCCTGTTTGTACTTATCATGGGTTATTTTACTTACTTCCTGGTGGCAAAAAGCGGTGAAGTGATTAACAGTACTTATAATAAACGGCAGGAGGTTCTATCTGAAAGAATTACCAGAGGTGAGATATTATCCTCCGAAGGGGATATACTGGCAAAGACAGTAGTCGATGCAGATGGAAATGAGACCAGGGAATATCCTTATAATGAGGTCTTTGCACATGTAGTCGGACGATTTTCCAAAGGAAAGACTGGCATTGAAGAATCCGAGAACATCCGGCTGTTAACCTCGAATCTTAACTCTTTTGAATTAATGTATTCTGATCTGGTCGGTGAGAAAAGTCCCGGAGATAATATTGTAACAACCTTAAACACAAAGCTTCAGCAGGTTGCCTATGATGCGTTAGGTAATTATATAGGTGCAGTTGTAGTGATGGAGCCCTCCACAGGAAAGGTTCTTGCCATGGTTTCAAAACCCTCTTATGATCCCAATAAAATCGATGCTCTTTGGGATGATCTGATAGCTGATGATGAGACGGACTCACCTCTGTTTAACCGTGCAACCCAGGGACGATATGAGCCAGGTTCCACCTTTAAGGTATTAACAGCTTTGGAATATATGCGTGAAGATCCATCCTATCGACTGTATGAATACAAATGTACTGGCAGTATCGAAGGTAATGACATGACGATCCATTGCTATAAAAACGAATCTCACGGTAAGGTTGATCTGCCGATGTCCTTTGCTAAATCCTGTAATACCTCCTTTGCTTCCATTGGAAAGACACTGAATCTGGACAGGTATTATAAGCTGTGTGAGGATTTTCTCTTTAATAGCACACTTCCCATTGATATGGCCAGCAATCCCAGCAGATTTGTTTTGCAGAAAGGGGTGAGCGGTGTGAATGAAACGATGCAGACAGCCATTGGACAGGGAAAAACTGTGATTACACCTCTGCATAATGCATTAATAGCTGCTACAGTTGCTAATGGAGGAGTCATGATGAAGCCCTACGTGGTAGATCATGTGGAGAATGCAGAAGGTGGCATGGTAAAGCAATATACACCAAAGATTCTAGCCAAGCCCATGACCTCAAGAGAAGCTGATTATATAGGTAAAATGATGCGGTTGGTCGTAACAGATGGAACAGGTAAGAAGTTGAAAAATATGGATGTGGAAGCAGCGGGCAAGACAGGTTCTGCTGACAATAGCAAAGGAAAAGCACATGCCTGGTTCATAGGCTATGCGCCATATGAGAATCCTGAAATCGTCGTCAGTGTTATAGTTGAAAATGTCGGTACCGGTAGTGAATATGCGGTGCCGATAGCGAAGAAGATTATGGAAGCTTATTTTGATACAAAGAAATAAATGATTGAATACAGTCCCAGTTGTTCATAAAATGTGAATTGTCTTACTAATTCCTCATGTATAGAAATAAAGAAATGGTATTAAATCCTTCATTTCTGGTGTCCTAAGTGAGAATATTGGTGCCTTTTGTTAATTCTTAATAATAATAGGTTGAAAATTTAGGCATATTGATGTATACTTTTATACAGATAAAGATGGTACACCAAAGGCAGGAGGAATTGCTATGGTTGAAGCAACGAGCTGTGGTGGTGTAGTGATATTCAGAGGAAAGATTTTATTACTGTATAAAAATTATAAGAATAAGTATGAAGGGTGGGTGCTACCGAAAGGGACTGTAGAAGAAGGCGAAGAGTATAAAGAAACTGCGATACGTGAAGTATTGGAGGAAGCGGGAACGAATGCTTCCATAATCAAGTATATCGGCAAAAGCCAGTATTCTTTCAGCACACCACAGAATACAGTATTAAAGGATGTTCATTGGTATTTAATGATGTCTGATAGCTATTACAGTAAACCACAACGGGAAGAATTTTTTATGGACTCCGGGTATTACAAATTTCATGAAGCATATCATATGCTTAAATTTGCAAATGAAAAGCAGATCTTAGAGAGAGCATATAATGAATATGTGGATTTAAAAAAAAGTAACCTTTGGGGAAATAAAAAGTATTTTTAACAACAAGCTAAATGAGGGCTGTTCGCAGGAACAGCCCTTTTTCGTAGCTTTAGGCAATTAGTTTTGGTAATGGTATAGTTAGGTAATTGTCGGTGATCTTTTTCATATTTTACCTGATTAAGATCAGGATGAAACAATTTCTGTTAATCTTACTTATTTAATCTTAATATTATACGATACCGAATGGCAACCGTAAGTTATGGTTAATACCGCTTTCCCTGCTTTTACACCAGTAATTTTACCGTTCTTCACCGTAAATATCTTCGTATCAGAGGATTTTAAGGATAAACTCGCATTGGAAAGATCAATCGTGATGTAACCATTTGCATCTACATCGTATAATAAAACAGAAGAAATTGTTTCAGATTTACCTTTACTGATGGTAGCGATTGCTTTAGCATCTGCTCTACTCAAGCAGATAGAATCGACTCTTTTTGCCTCTTTATCAACATCGGTTTCCGATAAGCATTTGTTGAAAATCTTAAGCTCATCCATAGCACCATTTAAAAATGTATTATTGTCGTAGCCAATTAACAAATCTCCGGAAGCATTCGCAAGGCTTACAATATTAGACATCTCCTTATTTTTCTGTAATACTCCGTTCAAATAGCTTTTTAGCAGTCCATCCTTATACGTAAAAGCATAGTGGAACCAGTTTGTACTCATTAATTTATTATCCACATAAGAGAAAGGGGAATTTAATTCCGGTCCACTTTGGAATATCCAGGCATCAGGAGTATATACCCTTGTTCTCATGATTACCTGTGAGTTCTTATTCTTATTCCAGGTATTCAGATAGATACTATAGATCCAATCGTTATCATTTTTATCAACATAGGAGGGATTCTGCCGGTACAGTACCGGGTATTTTCCGTCCTCGTCGACCTTTAGCCAGAAGGAGACCGTAAACTCATCATCAAAGTTCAACTGGGTACCGGCAGGGACAAGGATGTAATTACCCTTTGACATCGTAATAGCCTTACCATTTTTACCGATCACATATTTGATGGTACCGCTGACTTCTACTTTCTCGGCGTCATTTTTAAATACGGATTCGTCCTTTAAGTTATCATCAAATGGATAATAAGCCACTAGCTGTTTTGTCGGCTCAACCAGCTCCTTATTAGAAGTAAGACCCTGCTGATAAAGTGAGTTAACATCATCAAATGATAACGTGAGGTTGTAAAGACGCAGGTCATCTACTGCACCTTTAAAGAAATTTTTTAGTGAGCAGTCTGTTCCGATATATAGTTCATTGTTATTGAAAGCGATACCATTCGTATAATTATTCTGCATTAAGAGCTGGTTATCCTGGTACATCTTAACGCGTTTACCGTCATAGGTAACGGTGTATAATACCCATTCTTCTGCTTCTATAAACTTTCCTGAGGTGCTGGAGCTTCCGGTAATGATATAATGGGGATCCACATTATAATCCTTGAATTCATTACTTAGATCAACTACAGGTTTGCAGAGATCAAAGTATAACCGGTAAGGATTGCTCCAGTAAAACTTATCATTATTTTTCCATGCCAGGTTTAAGCCTTTATCTAAAAGATATTTTTTACCACTTTTAGAATCTCCAAGGTTTACCCATACAGAAATTGAAAAATTATCATTATTTTCGGTATAGCTGTTACCTAAATTCAATACGGGATTAGCATCTACATAAAGATAGTTGTCTACTCCGCTAAAGACAGCTGCCTTACCATAAATACCCTCCGTGTAGGTAAGATTACTTGCCCCTAGATTTGTAGTCAGTCCGCCTACTGATTCCTGATAATTATCATCAAAGTTCCAATATGCTACTAAGCCGTTCGTGACAGCAGAAGCCGCCGGATCATTTGTTTCTCCCTCTGCCTTTGCAGGAACATACGAAACTAGAACACCTGCAATAAGTGACAGAGACACTATTATAGTAATGGATGCAGCTTTGAATTTTTTATATAACATAAATACCTCCTTAATGTTTATAATAAAATTGTAGCTGTGTCTCTGGGATTTACAATCACCCTGGGGGTGATTCGTTTGCCAAATAGTTCCAATTACCTACTATGTTGTGGACTCTTTTGATATAAAGGATAAAGAGTGAAAAATAAAGTAGATTTTGAGGCGACTTTAAATAAGGGTTCATAAAACCCCTGTCTTTTAAATATTGAGAGGGAATATTA